>CAJODF010000072.1 GCA_905233555.1 uncultured Prevotella sp.
AATGAGAACCGTTGCCAGTTCGTAACCCAGATTTTTCTCAATTCTCCGAACTGCCCTTATTTACAAAAGGTTTGCGATTTTATCCAAAATTACAAAATAATTATGAATTGTGAATTGTGATTTGTGAATTATTTTGTATCTTTGCATCCGTAAAAGACAAATACGATGCGAAAAGTTATTGGAATCGGCGAGACTGTTCTCGACATCATTTTTAAAAACGACCAGCCTATCGGTGCTGTACCAGGCGGGTCTGTGTTTAATGGCATTATCTCTTTAGGACGCTCTGGTGTGCCTGCCTCATTTATCAGTGAGACGGGTAATGACCGGGTGGGCAAAAAAATCATATCCTTCCTAACGGAGAATCACGTGAATGCGGAGAACATCTATGTCTATCCAGAGTCGAAATCACCGATATCGTTGGCATTCCTGAACGAAAAGAACGATGCGGAGTATGTCTTCTACAAGGATCACCCGCGCGACCAGTTGGAGTTTGTCTATCCCGACATCCAGCCCGATGACATTGTGATGTTTGGCTCTTATTATGCCGTCAATCCTGTCATCCGTCCGCAGATGGCGGCTTTCCTCGACCATGCCAAGAACAGAGGGGCTATCATCTATTATGATGTAAATTTCCGTGCCTCGCATCAGCATGAAGTGATGAAACTGACTCCGAATATCCTGGAGAATTTGGAATATGCTGATATTGTGCGAGGGTCGTCGGAGGATTTCGCCATCTTGTATAAGAAGACGGATGCCGATGTCATCTACCGTTCCCAGATTTCCTTCTATACCAAGAACTTCATCCTCACCCAGAGCAAGGAACCGGTAGAACTGAGAGCCGAAGGAGGTATCAGTAAACAATACGCTGTGGAACAGAATGAGGCTGTCAGCACCATCGGAGCAGGCGACAACTTCAATGCCGGCTTCGTGTATGGCCTGATCAAATATGGTGTAACCCGTGAGATGGTGAAGACGGGATTCAGTGAAGAATTATGGGATCAGATAATCAGTTGCGCCCTCAAATTCTCGGCAAATGTCTGCAAGAGCATCGACAATAGTGTGGATGTCGCTTTCGGAAAAGAGCGCCAGCGCGAATTACAGGATTGCCTGAACAATCCTGTATAACGTTATTTTTTCTTTTTGCGGGGCTTTCTCATAGCCCAACCTTCTTCGGAGAAATCCGGCTCAGGCCCACGAAGGTCGCGAGGCACTTTTTTCATCAGTTCACGCCAGTCGTCTTTCTTCTGACGCTTTGGTTTCTCGATGAAATCGTCGTTTTTCTTTCGACGCGAAGCATTTTGTCTATCCTTTGAGCGGTCAGAGGGAGCCTTCCCCGTATCGTCGGCATCGTTACAGCGTACGGTACGACCTTTGTAGCGGATGCCCGTCAGTTGGATCATAACTTTCTTCGCATCCTTCTCAGGTACCTCGAAATAAGATATCGTATCCAGCAGGTCGATATGTCCGACCTCTTGTCTTCCACCCACAAAGCGATTCAGTGTCTGCATCAGTTCACCAGGATAGAAACCATCACGCTTACCGAGGTTGATAAACAATCGACGATAACCCTTCTGTGCCTTATTCTGCAACTTTTGCTTGTCTGATTGCGGCTTCTTCTCTTTCTTGTCAGGAACGACCGCCTCAATCTCTGGTGCTTCGGCATAATAGGCAAGAAATTTACCAAACTCCAGTGATACAATCTTCTTGATCAGTTCCTCCTTATCGATATACTCGAAGTAACGGCTGATATCCTGCATGAAGGGGGCAATCTCTTCGTCATCGACATCCGTCTTCACAATCTGGTCCATTACTTTATAGAGTTGTTTCTTACAGATTTCCTCTGCCGATGGAATCTCTGCCTTCACAAACTCCTTGCCTATCTCCTTTTCGATATTGCGGATCTTGAACTTCTCACGACTATGGACGATGGAGATGCTGGTACCTTTCTTACCAGCACGACCCGTACGACCTGAACGATGGGTATAATTCTCGATGTCATCGGGCAGTCCGAAGTTAATCACATGCGTCAGATCATCGACATCGAGGCCGCGTGCAGCGACATCCGTTGCAACGAGTAACTGTGTCAAATGGTTGCGGAACTTCTGCATCGTCAGGTCGCGCTGGGGCTGGGAGAGGTCGCCGTGCAGCGACTCAGCATTATAACCGTCCTTGATCAATTTGTCGGCAATCTCCTGAGTCTCAATCTTCGTGCGACAGAAGATAATGGCAAAGATACGGGGAAAATAGTCCACAATACGTTTCAGGGCGAGGTATTTGTCCTTGGCGTTTACCATATAATAGATATGATTCACATTCTCGGCACCCTCATTGCGACTGCCCACCACAATCTCCTGATAATCACTCAGGTATTTTTTTGCCACCCGTTCTACCTCACGACTCATCGTAGCAGAGAACATCAGGGTGCTGTGATTCTCGTTTATCGATTCAAATATCTCACTGATATTCTCCGAAAAGCCCATATTCAGCATTTCATCGGCCTCGTCAAGCACGATATTACGTACATTGGTAAGGTCTGCCACGCCCCTATTCTTCAAATCCACTAATCGACCAGGTGTAGCCACGATAATCTGCACACCTTTCTTTAAGGCACGCATCTGGGGCTCTATGGAGGCACCTCCATAGACAGCCTCCACATGGACTCCGTCCATATATTTGGCGAAGTCACGGATATCGTCCGTAATCTGCAGACATAACTCCCTGGTAGGTGAGAGTACCAATGCCTGAGCCTCACGCCTCGAGGTGTCGATGCGCTGCAACAGGGGAATTCCAAATGCTGCCGTCTTACCAGTGCCTGTCTGGGCAAGGGCTATCACATCTTTCTTGTTCTCCAAGAGATAAGGAATTACGGCCTCCTGTACAGGCATGGGCTGTACAAATCCCAATTCTTCGATGGCTTTGCGGATTTGTCCGCTGACGCCTAATTCTTCAAATGTCTTCATCTTGGGTGCAAAGATAACAATTAATTCACAATGCACAATGCATAATTCACAATTATTTTGTACCTTTGCATACGAATATGAAGATATGTGTATTTTGTTCTGCGAATCAGCAGATTGATCCCGTCTTCTTTGCGTTGACAGAAGAACTGGGGAAATGGGCTGCGGAAAATGGCCATACGATTGTTTATGGTGGTGTGAATCAGGGACTGATGGAGTGTATTGCCAAGGCCACAAAGGAGGCAGGAGGCCATACCATAGGAATTGTCCCGATGATTGTGGAGAAGTCTGGGCGCCTCAGTGACTATGTCGATGTGGATATTCCATGCGATAACCTCAGCGACAGGAAACAACTGATGATGGACCAAAGCGATGTGTTTATTGCTTTGCCTGGTGGCATAGGCACCATTGACGAGATATTTACCGTTGCCTCCTCCGCCACTATCGGCTATCACCAGAAACAAGTTATCCTTTATAATATGAATGGTTTCTGGGATGCACTCATCGCCTTGCTTGACGATTTACAGACCAAAGGAATGATTCGTGGGAATTGGCGTGATTATATAAAAACGGCTGATTCCATCGAAGAAATCAGCCATCTTATATAACCCAGCCTTATTTGGCAATAACCTGCCATTATTTCTCAATAACCTAACCTTATTTTGAAATAAGTGGCACTTATTGCAAATTACTTGGCATTTATTTCTTTGAGCAGGCGGTCGGCCTTGCCCCAGGACTCCATCATATAGAGCACGTAGCGGATATCCACACCGATGCAACGGGCCAGTTGGGAGTCGAAGAAGATGTCAGAACTGAGGCTGTCCCAGTTGCCGTCGAAGGCCAGACCGATGAGTTCACCCTTGCCATTGAACATCGGTGAACCGCTGTTGCCACCTGTGATATCATTGTTCGACAGGAAGCAGAGGTGTAACTTACCAGTTCCTTTGTCGGCGTACTTGCCGTAATCCTTCTTCGAAAGCAGTTCCTTCATGATGGGTTCGGCTTCGTAGTCGATGACACCCTTTTCTCCCTGTTCCATCTTCTCCACGATGCTTTCGGCAGTGGTGTAGTAGCCTGAGGGTTTACCACCCAGAAGATATTCTCCCACCTGACCATACGAGAGGCGCATCGTCATATTGGCATCAGAATAGTTGGGCATATCCTCCTCCATACGTAGTTTGGCGGCACAGAGGTAGCGCTCCAGTACATCGATGCTGTCGTAGGTGGCCATCAGGTCAGTGCGAAGTTCGAGCATCGTCGAATAGACACATTCGCCATACATGACACCCGGGTCACGCTTGTAACTGTTCTTGTTAACGTAGATTTTCTTATCGCTCTTCATCAACTTCGACTTCTTATAGAGGTAATCGGCATATTTCTGATAGTCACCCTTGAAATCACGGTCGATGATGTTGTAGAAGGCAGGATGATACTTTGGCTCTACTTGTTCACGATAGTTTTTCATCAAGGCAGCGATGACCTCACGGTCCAAGTCGTAATCCCATTCGTCGCTGTTGTCCTTGAATTCCACATAGTAACTCTTGGGCTTGCCCTCCTTGCCGTTGATGATGGTGTTGTTTTGTACTCGCATAGCGCGACGGGTCATCTCGTCACTGCGTCCAAAGGTTTCGCTGAAGAACATCATGGCTCGCATGGCGTTGAAACGCTGTTTATAGAGGCGTTCCAGTTTGTCGAAGTCGAGTTGTCCCTTCAGATAACCCGTGGAGTCCTGCCACTGACGGATCTTGGCCTCGAAGGCGGCCTTTTGTTGAATTAGACCGATGGAATCGATACATTTGTTCATGCCGATGGAGTTTTTCCAGTAGTTGGAACTGCTGGCAAACTTCGAGTCGTACTTGATACGGACAGCCTCATCTGCCCGCATGTGACGGATCATGATGTCCTGCTTGATCTCACGAGTCTGGTAACGGGGTTTGTTCTGGGCATCACGACGCTCCAGGATACCATACGAAGACGCCTGGGAAACCGAGAGTCATCGAGAACGAGCCCGGTACATAGCCTTGCAGGGATACAGGTGCCCATTTCTTCGGATGATAGGGTACATTGTCCTTCGAGTACTTCGCTGGACCGCCTGTCTTCGGATCGACATAGATACGGAACACACTGAAGTCACAGGTCTGTCGGGGCCACATCCAGTTGTCTGTCTCACCCCCGAACTTACCCATCGACTTGGGCAGGGCGAACACCAGACGTACATCCTCATAGTCGCGATAGGTGGTCAGATAGTACTTATTGCCCTCGTAATAGGGCTTCAGTTCTGCACGTAGGGTAGAGTCCTGGGTGCGTACCTGTTTTTGGAAAACATTCTCCAAAGAGTCGATGAAATGGCCTCTTTCTGTCTCGGTGAGTTTGTTAAGACCGAGGGAGTCCAACTGGTCTGTTACATCTTTCTGCTCCACCATAAAACTGACGTAGAGGTTCTTATTGGGCAGTTCCTCTTCGTACGAGTTCGACACGAAGCCGTTGAGCATATAGTCGTGTTCCACCGTAGAGTGGCTGCGGATGGCCTCGAAGCCGCAGTGGTGATTCGTAAACACGAGTCCGTCGGGTGATACCACCACACCTGAACAGAAGCCTCCGAAGAGTACCACGCAGTTCTTCACGGCATCATCGCCCTCATAGAGTGCGCCGTATGGCAGTTCGTAGTTCTCCTGCTTCATCGTCTCATAGACTGCTTTTGGCAGGTTATACAACGTCCACATACCCTCATCGGCCTTTACTGGTAAAAAAGTAAAGAGGCAGAAGGGTAAAATGAATAAAAAAACTTTTCTCATAGTTTATCTTACTGTTTTACTTTATAATTCGGTTTTATGAAATGATGTCCAATAAATGGAAGCCTGCTAAGGGGGAAGTCCTTGTAAAGGATATAGGATACATAGCAGCAGATGCAGAGGGCGTTGAAGGCCAGGGTCAGGATGGGGCCGAAGCCGTAGGTGTCTGGCACATAATACATCGCCATCGTCAGCAGCACAGCCATGATGACATAGATGGCAATGCTTTTCAGCGGATAGTTGAGCGGGTAGTATTTCTGTCCCACGAAGTAGGAAGTGATCATCGCCACACCGTAGCCGGCGACACCTCCCCAGGCACAGGCCATATAGCCATACTTTGGCACGAAGATGATGTTCACAACCAATAGCACAGCGCATCCGATGCCAGAGAACCAGGCGCCCCAGATGGTCTTGTCGATGATTTTATACCAGAACGACAGGTTGAAGTAGATACCCATCATAATCTCTGCCGCCATCACTATCGGTATCACTTTCAGTCCCACCCAGTAGTCAGGCTTTCTGACGATGTATTTTACAATCAGGTATTCCGACTCGTCATGGACGTTAAGACATGCGATCACCATTAGAAATGCCAATAGCGTGAAGATAATAAAATACTTCATCGCCTGCTCATACATCTCGTGCTGCCCTTTTTCCTTGACACCGGAGAACACAATTGGCTCGTAGGCGAAGCGGAAGGCCTGGGTAATCATTGCCATAATCATCGCAATCTTCGAACAGGCGCCGTAGATACCGAGTTGTTCGCGCATCTCAATTTTGCTGCCCTCGTAGATATAGGGGAAGAGCATCTTATCAGCCGTCTGGTTCAGGATGCCTGCAATACCCAGGATAAGAATGGGCCACGAATAACTGAGCATCGTGCGTAGCAACTTCATGTCGAGCCGCCAGCGGAAACCCGTATACTCCGTAATGAGACAGACGGCAAGCATAGCCGTACATACGAGATTGATATAGAAGGCATAGCCCACATCCTTGCCATCCATCCAAGCGAAGTAGATGACATTCAACAGGATACTCACTACGATGTTCAATAGTTTGAGGGCAGCAAACTTGATGGCTTTCTTCTGTTGGCGCAGATGGGCGAAGGGGATACAGAGGAAGGCATCGATGGCCACCGTCACCGCCATCACCCATACCCATTCAGGATGGTCGCCATAACCCATCAACTCACTGATCGGTGTAATGAAGATCACCACCAGTGCTGCAAAGATGGCTGAGACGGCACCCACGCTGGCCAGTGTGGTGGAATAGACCACCTGCGAGTCGGTGTGCGTCTTGTTGGTGAAGCGGAAATAGGTGGTCTCCATACCGAAGGTGAGGATCACCAGAATCAGCGCTACATACGCGTACATATTTGTAATAACACCATAGCCGCCCGATGCTGCCGAGAGTTGGGCGGTATAGAGTGGCACCAACAGGTAGTTCAGAAACCTGCCAATAATGCTCGAAAGACCGTAAATGGCCGTATCCTTTGCGATTGTCTGTAGTTTGCCCATTTTAATTATGCATTATTAATTATGCATTAAAGAACATATATGCGATTGCTATTGCTGCGATGACACCTGCGAGGTCTGCCAGCAGGCCACAGGTCACAGCGTGACGGGTCTTCACGATACCCACGCTACCGAAATAGACGGCGAGGATATAGAAGGTGGTGTCTGTCGAGCCTTGGAAGATACAACTCAGACGTCCCACGAACGAGTCTGCCCCGTAGGTCGTCATCGCATCCACCATCATGCCTCGTGCACCACTGCCCGAAAGGGGTTTCATTAGGGCTGTCGGCAAAGCTCCCACGAAGTCGGTATTACCGCCACAGGTCTCTACACCCCATTTGATGCCGTCAATCAGCATATCCATCGCCCCAGAGGCACGAAAAACGCCGATGCCAACGAGGATAGCCACCAGATAGGGAATAATCCTCACAGCCGTCTGGAAACCCTCCTTCGCCCCTTCAATGAAAGCATCATAGACGTTGACCTTCTTCCGGATGCCTGCTAGGATAAAGGCGATGATGATTGTCATCAGTAGGATGTTCGCTGCGGAGGTGCTCACCTTATTCATCAGGACGGAGTCCAACTGTCCGAAGCCCCAGATGATGCCTGCCACCACAAGGGCTGCACCTCCTAAGGTCAGCAGGATGGTACGGTTCAGCAGGTTGATCTTTTGGAAGAGACTCGTGATGATGATGCCTGCGAGGGTCGAGAAGAATGTCGCCAACAGGATCGGGATAAAGATATCCGTAGGCTGGGCGGCTCCCATCTGGGCGCGATATACCATAATAGAAATAGGTATCAGCGTCAGTCCGCTGGTGTTCAGTACGAGGAACATAATCATCGGGTTCGAGGCTGTCACTTTCAACTCTTGATATTGGCTCTCGCTGATTTCACCGGTTTCTCTTTTCACTTTTAACTTTTCATTTTTCACTTCTTCCATTTGCTCCATCGCTTTCAGACCGAGTGGGGTAGCGGCATTATCCAAACCTAACATATTGGCTGCGATGTTCATAAAGATACTGCCCGTTACAGGGTGACCCTTGGGGATGTCTGGGAACAGTTTTGTAAAGATTGGACTCAGCATTCGGGCCAGCACATTCACCACGCTACCCTTCTCGCCAATCTTCATGATGCCGAGCCAGAGCGATAAGACACCTGTCAGACCCAAGGAAATCTCAAACGCTGTCTTCGACGAAGAAAAGGTCGAATCCATCATTGCTGGGAACACTTCGAAGTCTCCCAGAAACACCAGTTTCACCAGTGCAATCAAAAATGCGACGATAAAAAACGCCACCCAAATCCAATTCAGTACCATATTGCCTGCAAAGGTACGAATAAGTGAGAAGATAACCAAAAGTTTTTTGAGTTTTCTCGTAAACGCAGAGCGCTTTTATCTTCCTTACTTGGTCTGGGCGTTTTTTGAAACGGGGCGATAAGTTAAATTTTTAGTTAAAAAGGTACGAAGTGGAATCTGCTCTCGCGGATAATGCTTACCTTTGCGTTTTTAAGACAATAATTGAGTATGAGAAAGAGCATCTTTACCCTGGCCGTTCTTTTTGCGGCATTGTTTGTAACCACGTCTTGTCAGAACAAAGCCAAGAGCGAAAGCGAGAATCAGACAGGACAAGTGAATAATTTCCGCATCAAGCGCGGCACGAACGTGAGTCACTGGCTCTCACAGTCGGAACAGCGAGGTGAGGCCCGTCGCCTGCATATCCAGGAGGACGATTTCGCTCGTCTGGAGGAGTTGGGCTTCGACTTCGTGCGTATCCCCATCGACGAGGTGCAGTTCTGGGATGAGCAGGGCAATAAGTTGCCTGAGGCATGGGATCTGCTGAAGAATGCCCTCGACTGGGCTCGCAAGCACAACCTGCGTGCCATCGTCGATCTGCACATCATCCGCTCGCACTATTTCAATGCCGTCAACGAGGAGGGACAGGCAGCCAATACGCTCTTTACCTCAGAGGAAGCCCAGCAGGGACTGATCAACCTGTGGTATCAACTTTCCGACTTCCTGAAGGACCGCAGTTGCGACTGGGTGGCCTATGAGTTTATGAACGAGCCAGTAGCCCCAGAGCATGAGCAGTGGAACCAGTTGGTAGCAAAGGTTCATAAAGCCCTGCGCGAGTTAGAGCCTCAGCGTACGTTGGTCATTGGTTCGAACATGTGGCAGGGACACGAGACGATGAAGTTCTTAAAGGTACCCGAGGGCGACAGGAACATCATCCTCTCCTTCCACTACTACAACCCGATGATCCTTACACACTATGGTGCCTGGTGGACACCATTAGGAAAGTATAAGGGTAAGGTGAACTATCCTGGTGTACTGGTATCGAAGGAAGACTTCGACGCTGCACCTGCTGAGATTAAGGAGCAGTTGAAGCCCTATACCGAGGAAGTTTGGAACATCGACAAGATCCGTGAGCAGTTCAAGGATGCCATCGAGGCAGCCAAGAAATACGACCTGCAACTGTTCTGCGGCGAGTGGGGTGTGTATGAGCCCGTGGATCGTGAGTTGGCCTACAACTGGACAAAGGATATGCTGACTGTATTCGATGAGTTCAATATCGCTTGGACTACCTGGTGCTATGATGCAGACTTCGGCTTCTGGGATCAGCAGCGCCATACCTTCAAGGATCGTCCGCTCGTGGAACTCCTGATGTCAGGTAAGAAACTGGAAACAGACAAATGAGAAAATTGTTTTTAGCATTGGTTCTGACTGTGCCGCTTACATTAGCGGCACAGTCTCAGAACAATCATCATTTCGAGGTGGGTAAACATCTCGACATCTTTAATAATATCTACAAGAACCTCGAACTCCTCTATGTTGACACCCTCAACCCGAAGGAAACCATCGGCACAGCCATCGATGCGATGTTGCACAGCCTGGACCCCTATACGGAGTATTATGGAGAGGAGAATACCAAAGACCTGCGAATGATGCTGACAGGCAAGTACGCCGGTATCGGTGCCCTCATCCGTAAGCACCAGAAACTGGATCGTGTGGTTGTTGATGAGCCATACGCCAATATGCCCGCTGCTGAGGCTGGTTTGAAGAAGGGAGATATCATCCTGAGCATCGACGACTCGTTGATGACGGACAAGGAGGTGGGGTATGTCAGTAACCACCTGCGGGGCGAGCCTGGCACAAGTTTCCTACTGAAAGTGTTCCGTCCCTCAACGGCCAAGGAGATGAAGTTCAAGATTACCCGTAAGAACATCAAACTGCCTGAGTTGCCCTATTACGGTCTGCGTGAGGGGAATATCGGGTATATCAACTACAACTCGTTCACTCAGGAGAGCAGCAAGGAAGTGCGCCGTGCCTTTGTCGACTTGAAGAAACATGGGGCTACTTCACTCATCTTCGACTTGCGTAATAACGGCGGTGGCTCAGAGGCTGAGGCTGTGAACATCGTGAACCTCTGGATTCCGAAAGGGGTCACTGTCGTAGAGAACAGGGGTAAACTGAAAGAAGCCTCGCGGACTTACAAGACAATGTTGGAACCAGTGGATACCGTGATGCCCATCGTGGTGCTGGTGAATGGTGAGTCGGCCAGTGCCAGTGAGATTACCAGCGGTGCCTTGCAGGATTTGGATCGCGCGATTGTTTTAGGTACGCGTACGTACGGGAAAGGACTAGTACAGATCCCTATCGACCTGCCCTATAACACTAATCTGAAAGTGACCACTTCGAAATACTATATCCCCAGCGGACGCTGCATACAGGCCATCAACTACAAGCACAGTGGCGGTGGTTATCTGGAACATATTCCTGACTCGCTGACGAAGGTCTTTTATACCGCAGGAGGTCGCGAGGTACGCGATGGCGGTGGTATCAAGCCTGATGTGGAAATCAAGGCAGACACCATTCCCAATATCGCCTTCTATCTGTCTGCCTCAGGTCAGGACTCTACGGAGGTATTGTTCGACTATGTGGTGGATTATATCGACAAACACCCGACAATTGCCAAGCCCGCAGAGTTCCATCTCACCGATGCCGACTGGGAGGAGTTTAAGGCACGTGTCATCAAGAGCGGCTTCACTTACGACCCTGTGAGCAAGAAACAATTCGACCAGTTGGTGAAGACTGCTCAGTTCGAGGGGTATTACGAGGATGCCAAGGCTGCCTTCGACAACCTGGCATCGAAACTCAACCACGATGTCGCCTTCGACTTAGAGAAGCACAAGGCCGTACTCTTGCAGATATTGGAAACGGACATCATTGCAGCCTACTATTATCAGGCTGGTGCCATCGAGGCCGGGCTGAACTATGACCGTCAGTTGAAGGAGGCAGAACGCCTGTTGAAGAACCCAGAAGAATATAAGAAGTTACTGGCTCCCCAAAAGCCCAAGGAAACCTCGTCGCTGATTACAATCGACAAGAAACCGATTGGAAATATCTCGCTGAAACCGAAGAAATTAGAAATATTTAGTGCTTTATCGTAAAAAAAACGGCTAATTATTTGGTGGAATGGGGAAAAAATAGTACCTTTGCACCCGTTCAGTGGAATGAGAGACCCGCAAGGGCCTCTCTTTTTCATTCTAATTATACAATTGTTCGATGATTAATAAGGAAACAGTAAAGACTTTGGTGGAAGAGTGGTTGCAGGGCAACGACTACTTCCTGGTAGACATTATGTTTGGTGCAGATGACCGCATTGTGATTGAAATTGACCATGCCGACGGTGTGTGGATTGAAGACTGTGCAGAATTGAGCCGCTTCCTGCAGGAGCACTTGGGTGACGAACTCGGCGACTTCGAGTTGGAGGTAGGCAGCGCAGGTATCGGTCAGCCGTTCAAGGTGGAGCAGCAGTACATCAACCATGTTGGCGATGAACTGGAGGTGCTTGGTGGCGACGGCAAGAAGGTGCAGGGCATCCTGAAGGAGGTCAACGGACGTGAGTTCGTGCTGACCGTCAAGGAGAAACAGATGGTAGAAGGCAAGAAGCGCCCTGTCTTGATGGATGTTGACAAGACTTATTCCATGGACGGCGTGAAATATGCCAAATACGTGCTGGCATTCAAATAAAGCAGAAAGAAGAAAAAACAAATAATAAATTTAATGGCAACAAGAAAAGATGCGAAAGGCCCCTCAATGATTGAGACCTTTCAGGAATTTAAAGAGACGAAGAACATTGACCGCACAACGTTGGTAAGTGTTTTGGAAGAAAGTTTCCGTAACGTGATTGCAAAGATCTACGGATCGGATGAGAACTTCGATGTGATTGTGAACCCTGACAAGGGTGACTTTGAGATTCACCGTAACCGTGTGGTGGTAGCCGACGGCGAGGTGGAGGATGAGAACAAGGAGATTGCCCTGAGTGAGGCCCAGAAGATTGAACCCGACTATGAGATCGGTGAGGAGGTGTCGGAAGAAGTGAACTTCCAGAAGTTTGGTCGTCGTGCCATCCTGAACCTCCGTCAGACCCTGGCCTCCAAGATCCTTGAGTTGGAGCACGACTCACTCTATCAGAAATATAAG
>CAJODF010000073.1 GCA_905233555.1 uncultured Prevotella sp.
TTAGAAATGGCTCATAAAAAAGGTGTAGGTAGTTCTAAGAACGGTCGTGAGAGCGCAGCTCAGCGACTGGGCATTAAGATTTTCGGCGGTCAGCAGTGTTTGGCTGGTAACATCATCGTTCGCCAGCGTGGTACAAAGCACAATCCTGGTAACAACGTAGCTATCGGTAAAGATGACACATTGTTCGCTCTCGTTGATGGTACTGTTCAGTTCCACAAGGGCAAGCGCGACAAGAGCGTTGTTTCAGTGATTCCTAACGCTGAAGCCTAATCATTTTCAAACAAGAAAAAACTTATTCCAAACAAACAACAGAGTCCCACTCTCCTAAAGGAGAGCGGGATTTCTGCTTTTTTATGCTTTTTTTCTTTGTAGTTCGCCCGATATTTTGTACTTTTGCACCTACAAATTGAATTCAACTTAAAAATACGTATTTAATATGTTAACACTCAAACTCATCAGTGAGCAAACTGAACGTGTGGTCAAGGGCTTAGAGAAGAAGCATTTTCCCAATGCAAAGGCAGCCATTGATCAGGTGCTGGCAGTCGACAAGAAACGTCGTGAGGCCCAACAGGAATTAGACAAATGTCTGAATGAACAGAAACAACTTTCTGGCCAGATTGGCAGATTGATGAAGGAAGGACAGAAAGATCAGGCTGAACAAGTGAAACAACAGGTGGCCGAACTCAAGGAAAAGTCGAAACAACTCGACGAAACCATGGCACAAGCCCAGGAGGAGATGACCATCCTACTCTGCCAGATTCCGAATATACCATACGACGAGGTACCCGAAGGCAAGGCGGCCGAGGATAACCATGTCGTCAAGTCAAACCTTCGCGAGTGTAAGAAGAGCGACACCGTAGGCAATTGGGATGTGAATCCTTCATTGGGTATCGCCAATCCTCTGCCCCACTGGGAACTCGCAAAGAAATACAACCTCATCGATTTCGATCTGGGTGTGAAGATTACCGGTGCTGGTTTCCCTGTCTATATCGGCAAAGGTGCCCAGTTGCAGCGCGCACTCATCAACTTCTTCCTGGCAGAGGCCAACAAGGCTGGCTATACAGAGATCATGCCACCTACAGTAGTGAATGCCGCTTCTGGTTATGGAACCGGTCAGTTACCCGACAAAGAGGGACAGATGTATCACTGTGAGGTGGACGATTTCTATCTGATTCCCACAGCAGAGGTGCCCGTCACGAACATATACCGCGACGTCATCCTCGACGAGAAAGATCTGCCCATCAAGAACTGCGCCTATACGGAGTGCTTCCGTCGCGAGGCTGGTAGTTATGGCAAGGATGTCCGTGGTTTGAACCGTCTGCACGAGTTCTCAAAGATTGAGATTGTCCGTATCGACAAGCCCGAGCACTCAAAGGAGAGCCACAAGGAGATGCTGGCTCACGTGGAAGGGTTGTTGAAGAAGCTCGAACTGCCTTATCGCATTCTGTTGCTCTGCGGTGGTGATCAGAGTTTCACTTCTGCTATCTGCTACGACTTCGAGGTGTATTCTGAAGCCCAGGGTCGTTGGCTCGAAGTATCATCCGTATCTAATTTCGACACTTATCAGGCCAACCGTCTGAAGTGTCGCTATCGTCCTGAGGGAAGCAAGAAGCCTGAACTCTGTCACACGCTCAACGGCTCAGCCCTGGCTCTGCCACGCATCGTTGCAGCCCTGTTAGAGAACAACCAGACCGAGAATGGCATCAAGATTCCTGCAGCATTGGTACCCTATACTGGTTTTGAGATAATTGACTAAACTAATATTTACCTTTAAAAAATTACATTATGAATAAGAATGAGAAGTTTGTCATCACGATCAATCGTGAATTAGGCAGTGGTGGCCGTACCGTCGGCCGAAAGTTGGCAGAAAAACTGAATGTCGCCTTTTACGACAAGGCACTCATCAACGAGTTGAAGGAGAAGTTCCATCTGGACACAGAGCAGATTGAGAAGTTAAAGAGCGGAAAGAGCGACTGGTGGAGAGAATTCATCAATTCAGCCCTATATATGGGACAAGGCATGAACGAGATGTGGTATTATAATCGTATGACCGGCAAGGAAGGCTATCTCGTCACCAGCAGTGATATGTTCAAACTGGATAAGGAAATTCTGACCAAGGTTGCCGAAGAGGATTCTTGCATCGTTGCCGGACGTAACGGCTTCAGCGTGTTTGCCGACCACCCCAACCACCTGAGCATTCTGATTCAGGCTCCGTTTGAGCACCGTGTGCAACGCATCATGGATAAGCAGAACCTGAGCCGTGAGGAGGCTGAGCAGGTCATCAAGAAAGTAGATGAGATGCGTGAGAACTACGTGAAGAAATATACAGGTACTTCCCGCTACGACACCCGCAACTACGATCTCGTCATCAACATGGAAGGAAAGACCGAAGACGAGGCTGTCGAACTGATTCTCCAGTACATCGGATAAGGAATAACATGAATAAGATTGTAAGAAAAGAGCAGTTCTCTGAGAAGGTTTTCCTTTTCGAGATTGAGGCTCCGCTGATTGCCAAAAGCCGTAAGGCCGGTAATTTCGTCATTGTTCGCGTAGGCAAGAAAGGTGAGCGTATGCCGCTGACCATCGCCGCCGCTGACATTGAGAAAGGTACCATCACGCTGGTCGTCCAGATGGTTGGTCTATCTTCCAAGAAACTCTGCGCCCTCAACGTTGGTGACTACGTGACCGACGTCGTTGGTCCGCTTGGTAATCCCACGAAGATTGAGAAATACGGTACCGTTGTCTGTGCCGGAGGTGGACTCGGCGTGGCTCCTATGTTGCCTATCATCCAGGCATTGAAGGCTGCTGGCAACCGTGTGCTGTCTGTGATGGCTGGCCGTTCTAAGGATTTGATTATTCTCGAAGACAAGGTTCGCGAGAGTTCCGACGAGGTCATTATCATGACCGATGATGGCTCGTACGGCGAAAAAGGCGTTGTGACCGTCGGTATGGAGAAGTTCTTCGAGCAGGAACATGTCGATAAGGTGTTTGCCATTGGTCCTCCCATCATGATGAAGTTCTCGAACCTCACCGCCCAGAAACACAACATCCCCTGCGAAGTCTCGCTGA
Organism: uncultured Prevotella sp.; assembly: GCA_905233555.1. GTDB lineage: Bacteria > Bacteroidota > Bacteroidia > Bacteroidales > Bacteroidaceae > Prevotella. The sequence continues at coordinate 3,070 of CAJODF010000073.1, forward strand.
ATACAATTATGGTCGATGGTACTGGTATGTGCGGTGCCTGCCGACTCACGATTGGTGGCAAGACGAAGTTCGTCTGCATCGATGGTCCGGAATTCGATGGTGCTTTGGTAGATTGGGACGAGATGTTCAAGCGCATGGGTACCTTCAAGCGCGAGGAGCAGGAAGAACTGGCCCATTATGAAGAACATCTGGATAGCATTTCTGACGAGACAAAAACTGAGGTTGCTCATACCGATGTTGCAATGGATACAGCCCCCACAGATGATAGTATCGATGTTCTGACTGACCGTGATGCCGAGTGGCGCAAGGAACTCCGTGCTTCGATGAAGCCGAAGGAGCGCACACAGATTGAGCGTGTCATCATGCCCGAACTTGACCCTGTCTATCGTGCTACGACTCGTACTGAAGAAGTGAATATCGGTCTGACCAAGGAAATGGCAATGACAGAAGCCAAGCGTTGTCTCGACTGCGCAAAGCCAAGTTGCGTCGAGGGTTGTCCGGTAAACATCAATATTCCATCGTTCATCAAAAATATCGAGCGTGGTCAGTTCCTGGCTGCTGCGAAGGTGTTGAAGAATACCTCTGCCCTACCCGCTGTCTGTGGCCGTGTCTGTCCGCAGGAGAAACAGTGCGAGAGCAAGTGTATCCATTTGAAAATGAACGAGCCCGCTGTGGCTATCGGTTATTTGGAGCGCTTCGCAGCCGACTTTGAGCGCGAGAGTGGAAATATCTCTCTGCCTGAGATTGCTCCGGCCAATGGTATTAAGATTGCCGTCGTGGGTTCTGGTCCTGCCGGACTGTCATTTGCTGGCGATATGGTGAAGAAGGGTTACGACGTGTATGTCTTCGAGGCTCTGCACGAAATCGGTGGTGTGCTGAAATATGGTATCCCTGAATTCCGTCTGCCCAACAAGATTGTTGACGTGGAAATCGACAACCTCGCCAAGATGGGCGTTCATTTCCAGACGGACGTGATTGTAGGTAAGACAATCTCTGTTGAGCAACTTGAAGAGCAAGGTTTTAAGGGCATCTTCGTAGGTTCTGGCGCTGGTCTGCCAAACTTCATGAATATCCCAGGTGAGAACAGCATCAATATTATGTCTTCCAACGAGTATCTCACTCGCGTGAACTTGATGGACGCTGCCAATCCTAAGACTGATACCCCGCTGAATCCTGCCAAGAGCGTTTTGGTAGTTGGTGGCGGTAATACCGCTATGGACTCCTGTCGTACGGCCAAGCGTCTGGGTGCTGAGGTGACGCTCGTCTATCGTCGTTCTGAGGTCGAGATGCCCGCTCGTCTTGAGGAAGTGAAACACGCCAAGGAAGAAGGTATCAACTTCCTGACACTCCACAATCCTATTGAGTACATCGCTGACGAGACTGGAGCTGTGAAGCAGGCCATCCTTCAGGTGATGGAACTGGGAGAGCCTGATGCCTCTGGTCGTCGCTCGCCTGTTCCCGTTGAAGGCAAGACTGTGACGCTCGATGTTGATCAGGTGATTGTGGCCGTAGGTGTATCGCCCAACCCGCTCGTACCGAAGTCCATCCAAGGTCTTGAACTCGGTCGCAAGAACACGATTGCCGTCAACGACGATATGCAGTCTTCTCGTGCCGAGATCTTCGCCGGTGGTGACATTGTGCGTGGCGGTGCTACGGTAATCCTCGCAATGGGAGATGGTCGTCGTGCCGCTCTGAACATGGACAAGCATCTGCGTGGACAAGCCTAAATCAGATATAGAGAGCCGTCGCCTAGGACGTCGTTTGAAAGAACTGTTCGTTAAGGCGATGGCTACTTATCATCTGATAGAAGATGATGATCATATCCTCGTAGGACTGTCTGGAGGGAAAGACTCCCTCTGTCTGCTGGAACTGATGGCCTCTCGCGCCAAAATACAGCATCCACGATTCGAAGTCGAGGCTCTGCACGTGAGAATGGAGAATATCCATTACGAGACCGACACCAGTTATTTGCAACAGTTTTGCGATGATTTGGGCATTAAACTTCACATCAGGACCACCCGCTTCGAGGTCGGTCAGGTTGAGCAGGATGATGTGTCACAGCAACAAACAGAATCAGTCGCCCGCCTTCGCAAGCAGAAACAGCCATGTTTCCTTTGCTCTTGGATGCGCCGCAAGGAGATGTTCAACCTCGCTCAGGAACTGGGCTGCAACAAGATAGCCCTCGGCCACCATCAGGACGACCTGATCCATACGGCACTGATGAACCTGACCTTCCAAGGTCGCTTTGACACGATGCCTGCTCGTCTGAAGATGCGTAAGATGCCGCTCGAGATTATTCGTCCGCTTTGTCTGATACCGGAATCTGACATCAAAACCTTCGCCGAGATGCGAGGTTATCAGAAACAGACGAAATGCTGTCCCTACGAAACCGACTCGCACCGCACGGACATCAAGCACCTCTACGACGCGATGGAACAGATGAATCCTGAAGCCCGTTATAGTATCTGGAGAGCCTTGAACGCAGCCGACAAACTGATTGAAGAATAAAAAGATAACATGATGAGAATAAGAAATATAGCCATTATTGCTCTCGCTTTGCTTATGCCGATTTCCATGTTGGCACAGAAGCAGCAGAAAAAGAAACCCGTCGTCAAGAAACCGCCTGTAGTGGTGGTGGAAGAACCGCAGGAAGATCCCCGTATTGTAGAGATGCGCGAGGCCACGCAGCAGATTGTCTTCATCGACTCTGTCGTTGTAGCCAAGGATGCCTTTCTCTCTTCCATCCGACTCAATCCGGAGTCAGGCAGTCTCTTCACCTACGACAAGTTCTTCCGCAGTCAGGGGCATACCGATGGTTATGTCTTTCTCAATGAGATGGGTAATAAGTGCTATTTCTCCGATGAAGACAACAATGGACAGATGAGGCTCTATACCTGCGATAAACTTGGCAAGGAGTGGAGTGAACAGGCACCAGTCAAGGGAATCGGCGAAGGCATCACAGAAGCCAACTACCCTTTCATGATGTCCGACGGCACCACATTCTATTTCGCGGCGAAAGGCAGGGAGAGTATTGGTGGATATGACATTTTCGTCACCCGCTACGGCTCCGACGACGGACAGTTCCTGAAGCCGGAAAACATCGGAATGCCGTTCAATTCCGAGGCCAACGACTATATGTATGCCATCGATGAAATCAGTAATATCGGCTATTTCGTCACAGACCGCCGGCAGCCAAAGGGAAAGGTATGTGTCTATATCTTTATCCCCCCGACCTCCCGTCGTACCTATGATCTCGACACCTATTCCGATGAACAACTCCGCAGTCTGTCGGAAATCCATCGCATCGCCAGTACCTGGGGAAATGGCAAGGAGCGTAAACAAGCCCTTGAACGCCTGAAGTCCATCGGCACAAAGACAGTTGCCCAACAGCCAAAGTCAGAGACGGAGATCGTCATCAACGATCAAGTCACATACACCTCCGTCAGCCAGTTCCGTAGTCCGGAGAGCCTGCCATTGTTCCGTCAGTTGACAGATACCAAAAAGAAACTGGCAGAGATAAAGAGCACCTTGGAGAAGTCTAGGACTTACTACACAAAGGCGAACAAGGAAGACAAGCGTGTATTGCGTACCGAGATATTGGATGGCGAAGACGAAATCCTGCGCCTGACGTCTGAGATAAAAGCTCTCGAAAAGCGCATCCGCAATACTGAAAACAGAATTCTAAACCCCTCAAAATAAAAAGCTTATGAACAAAAAACATTTTCCGAAATCAGAACTGATCATCAATGCCGATGGTTCTTGTTTCCACCTCCATCTGAAGCCCGAGCAACTGGCTGACCGCGTCATCCTCGTGGGCGACCCTGCCCGTGTTGACACCGTCGCTGCTCACTTCGACTCAAAGGAGTGCGAGGTAAGCAGCCGTGAGTTCCACACCATCACCGGAACATACAAAGGCAAGCGCATCACCGTACAGAGTCACGGCATCGGTTGCGACAACATCGACATTATAGCCAACGAACTCGATACCCTTGCCAACATCGATTACCAGACGCGTGAGGAGAAAGACGAGCATCGCACGCTGACGATGGTTCGTATCGGCACCTGTGGCGGACTGCAACCATTCACGCCTACAGGTTGCTTCATTGCTTCTGTGAAGAGCATCGGCTTCGACGGCTTGTTGAACTACTATTCTGGCCGTAATCAGGTTTGCGACCTCCAACTCGAAGAGGCCTTCAAACAGCACATGCAGTGGGATCCCATCAAGGGCTCGCCCTACGTATCCATTGCAGACCAAGACCTCATCAATCAGATTGCATGCGACGACATGGTTCGCGGATATACGATTTCCTGTGGCGGATTCTATGGTCCGCAGGGACGCCAACTGCGTGCCGACATCGCCGATCCAGATCAAAATAAGAAGATCGAGTCGTTCGAGTATGAGGGCATGAAGATCTGCAACTTCGAGATGGAATCCTCTGCCCTCGCTGGCATGGCTTCACTCTTGGGCCACCGTGCCATGACGTGCTGTATGGTCATCGCTAACCGCTACACCACAGAGATGAACACAGAATACAAGAAGTCCATCGACACGCTCATCGAGAAAGTACTCGAAAGAATATGATCGACACGCTTTGGGTATTTTGTATAATATTCGCACTACTGCAAGTCATTGTAGTAGTGCTTCTCTTAACAGGACGAGGCGACAATTTTCTTGGTTCTACTGGATTTAGTGTGAGTTAACATTTCGATTCGTTAAATCGTTTAACAATAATATATGCCTACAAGTCAAATATTCTTCGTACCTTTGCAG
>CAJODF010000074.1 GCA_905233555.1 uncultured Prevotella sp.
GCGTCTGGCGAATATCGAGAAGGAAGGTGAATCCATCTTGCAGGAGGCTCGCGAGAAGCAGGCTCAGATACTGAAAGAGGCTGCCGAGACGCGCGACGCTATCGTGGAGAAGGCACAGGAGAAGGCGAGGGCAGAGGGTGCCCGACTGCTGGACGATGCGAGAACCGCCATCGAACAGGAGAAGAAAGCCGCCATCGCCGATATCCGTGCACAAGTAGCCACACTGAGTGTCGAGATCGCCGAGAAGGTTCTCCGACAGAACCTGAAGGACGAGAAGTCGCAGATGGATCTGATAGACCGTATGCTGGATGATGTTTCTGCTAATAATTAAATAAGGTATAACGTATGGATATAGGAGTCATATCGGTAAGATACGCCCGTGCGCTCTTGAAGAGTGCCACTGACGCGAAAATCGAGGATGCTGTCTATACTGAGATGCAACAACTCGCCAAGAGTTACGTCGAAGTGCCGCAACTGAGGTTTACGATAGACAACCCGATGCTCTCGAAGGATAAGAAGGAGGCCCTGCTGCTGACTGCTGCAGGAAAGAAACCTTCCGACCTGACCAAGGTCTTCATCCAGCTGGTGCTGAAGGAGGATCGCGAGAGTGTGATGCAGTTCATTGCCAATTCGTACGTCACACTTTACCGCCAGCAGAAGAACGTCATCCGAGGACGTCTCATCACGGCGGCACAGGTATCGTCTGCCACAGAGCAGAAGATGCGCCGCATGGTGGAGAGTAAGACTAGTGGAACTGTGGAGTTTGAGACGGAGGTGAACCCCGACATCATCGGTGGCTTCATCCTCGAGTACGACACTTACCGCATGGATGCGAGTGTCAAGTCGAAACTCAACAGTATTCTCAACACACTTAAATAAATTATGCATTATGCATTATTAATTATGAATTACAATTATGTCAGATAAAATTAAACCAAGCGAAGTATCCCAGGTCCTGCTTGACCAACTGAAGGGTATCTCCAATGCCGAGAAGTTCGACGAGGTGGGTACCGTGCTGACTGTCAGCGACGGTGTGGCCCGTATCTACGGCCTGCGCAATGTGGAGGCCAGTGAACTGCTCGAATTCGAGAATGGCACCATGGCTATCGTGCAGAACCTCGAGGAGGATAACGTCGGTTGTGTGCTCCTTGGCGCCACATCGGGTATCAAGGAGGGTCAGGTGGTGAAGCGTACGCACCGTATCGCTTCTATCCGCGTCAACGACAACATGCTGGGTCGCGTTATCAACCCAATGGGTCAGGCCATCGACGGCAAGGGCGACATCGATCTCACGGACTCTTTCGAGATGCCGTTGGATCGTAAGGCCCCTGGTGTGATCTACCGTCAGCCCGTGAAGGAGCCGTTGCAGACTGGTCTGAAGGCTATCGACTCGATGATCCCCATCGGACGTGGACAGCGTGAGTTGATCATCGGTGACCGCCAGACGGGTAAGACCGCCATTGCTGTGGATACCATCATCAACCAGAAGAGTTTCTATGAGGCAGGCAAGCGCCATCGGTCAGAAGGCCAGTACCGTTGCAGCCCTCGTCAGTACACTGCAGGAGCACGGTGCCATGCCTTATACCATCGTGGTATCTGCCACCGCTGCCGATCCTGCTGCCATGCAGTACTATGCACCGTTTGCAGGAGCCGCCATCGGTGAATATTTCCGTGATAGGGGTCTGCCGGCACTGGTGGTCTATGACGACCTGTCGAAGCAGGCTGTAGCCTATCGTGAGGTGTCGCTGATTCTGCGCCGTCCCTCTGGACGTGAGGCTTATCCGGGCGATGTGTTCTATCTGCACTCCCGTCTGTTGGAGCGTGCCGCCAAGATGAACGAACAGCAGGAGGTGGCAGAGCAGATGAACGACCTGCCTGAGTGCATGAAGGGCCACGTGAAGGGTGGCGGTTCTCTCACCGCCCTGCCTATCATCGAGACGCAGGCTGGCGACGTATCCGCGTATATTCCTACCAACGTGATTTCAATCACCGACGGTCAGATATTCTTGGAGTCAGACCTCTTCAACCAGGGGCAGCGTCCCGCCATCAACGTGGGTATCTCCGTATCCCGTGTGGGTGGTTCGGCACAGATCAAGTCGATGAAGAAGGTGGCTGGTACGCTGAAGATCGACCAGGCACAGTATCGTGAGTTGGAGGCCTTCTCGAAGTTCTCTTCCGATATGGATGCCGTGACGGCAATGACCCTCGACAGGGGACGTAAGAACCAGCAGTTGCTGATTCAGCCGCAGTACAGCCCGATGCCCGTAGGTGAGCAGATTGCCATCCTCTATTGCGGTGTGCACGGACTGATGCGTGAGGTGCCTATCCCAAAGGTACGCGAGTGCCAGGATCGGTTCCTCGACAAGTTGCGCTCTGCCAACCCCGAGGTCATTGAGACACTTGCCAGCGGAAAGATCGACGACGAGACGACTGCAAAGATCGAGGCTGTGATGGCCGACATCGCAGGAACTTACAAATCGTAACGGCCTATGCCAAGTCTGAAAGAAATCAAAGGCCGCATCGCCTCAGTCAAATCCACGCGAAAGATCACGTCGGCGATGAAGATGGTGGCTTCCAGTAAACTCCACCACGCACAGGTAGCCATCCAAAACATGCTGCCTTACGAGGAGTTGCTGGAGCACATCCTCAAGTCGTTCCTCGCTGCCGAGGCGGAGGCACAAACCATCTTCGATCAGGAGCGCCCTGTCCACAGGGCCGCTCTGGTGGTGATGACTTCCAACTCCTCACTCTGCGGTGGCTTCAATGCCAACACCATCAAGATGATGTTGCACGCCGTCGATGAGTACAGTCAGACCATCGGGCGCGACAATGTCGAGATCTATCCCATAGGCCGCAAGGTGTATGAGAAGGCCAAGAAGTTGGGACTCGCCGTACAGGGTGAATTCTCGGCACTCGCCGACAAACCCAACGTGCAGCAGTGCATCGATATCGCGATGGAACTTGGAACGAAATTCGCTGAGGGTAAGATAGATAAGGTGGAAATCATCTATCATCACTTTAAGAGCGCAGGTTCGCAGGTGCTTACCCGGAAGACCTTCCTTCCCATCGATATCCAGTCGGAGTTGAATGCCGACAAGGAGCGTGATCTGGAGTCGGTGATTGCCACGAAGGAGAGTCAGGAGTACCTGAAGAAACGTGGTGAGCGCGAGACGGAACAGAAGAAGGATGATGTGAAGCCGCTCAACGATAACTTTATCGTGGAGCCGGATATGGGTACCGTGCTCTCACAACTCATTCCCAAACTGGCACATCTGTCGCTCTATACGGCGCTGTTGGATTCCAATGCCTCAGAGCATGCCGCCCGAATGGTGGCTATGCAGACCGCTACTGATAATGCCGACGAACTGCTTCGCGAACTGAACCTGCAGTACAACAAGGGTCGTCAGCAGGCTATCACAAACGAACTTCTCGACATCGTCGGATAATTAAAATTTGAAGTTTGAAATTTGAAATTTATGATTACTTATGTGGTCGTGAATAGTCAAATCAAAAACTTCAAACTTCAAAATTAAAAATTCAAAGAAAAATGAAACTTACAGGAAGAAGAGAAAGTAGTAATGTAGAAGATCGCCGAGGTTTGAGTGGCGGTGCGAAAGCCGGTATCGGTGGTATCGGTGCCATCATCGTGGCAGCCCTGTTTGCCTGGATGAGTGGTGGAGACCCTGTTTCCGCTGGTTTGCAGGCTGCCCAGGAGCAGATGTCAGCCCGTACGGAGAGTGTCAATCCTGAGGAGTTCTCTGAGGAAGAACAGCAACTCGCTACCGAGTGCAAGCAGATTCTTGCCTCTGACGGCTGTCTTCAAGGAACTGGGTCGTACCTACGAGTCGCCTACACTGGTGCTCTTCACCAATCAGGTCAACTCTGCCTGCGGCTCTGCTACAGCAGCAGTAGGTCCGTTCTATTGTTCTGGCGATCAGAAACTGTATATCGACCTGTCGTTCTTCACGCAGATGAAGCGCCAGTTGGGTGTCGAGGGTAACACCTTCGCCTATGCCTACGTCATTGCTCACGAGATAGGCCACCACGTGGAGTATTCTCTCGGCATTCTTGGCAAGGCCCATCAGCAGATGAACCAGACCGACAAGGTCACTGCCAATCAGATCAGCGTACGTCTGGAGCTGTTGGCTGACTACTATGCTGGTGTGTGGGCTCACTATGAGGACGCTATGAACCACTCGATGGAGTACGGCGATCTGGAGAAGGGTCTCGAACTGGCGAAGGCCATCGGCGATGACTGGTTGCAGAAGAAGGCACAGGGTAGGGCAACACCTGAGTCGTTTACTCACGGCACCTCTGAGCAACGCAAGCGCTGGCTCCGTCGAGGCTACGAGACAGGCGATATGCGCACCTCGACCTTCAACGTACAGAACTACAACGACCTATAAAATAATAAGACTCCTATTATAAAGACACGGAAGGCGATAAGTCTTCCGTGTTTTTGTTACAGTAATTTTTTTTCAAGAACGGTTCTTACCAGTCCGACGGTATTCTTGACACCGAACTTGGTTAGAAGACGTTTACGATACCAGTTAACAGTTTCCTTGCTCAGATTCAGAATGACAGCGATTTCTGGATTAGTTTTTCCGTCACATATCATTTGCAGGATACTCTTCTCCACTTCCGTTAGCAATATACTGTTGGCTTTGCCCTCACGAAGGATCTCTGTAACTTGCGACGACACATATTGATGTCCTTGCCAGACACTGTTTATAGCCTCAAGCAGTTCCTCACTCGACGAACTCTTTAGCACATAGCCGTGTGCACCACAGTCCATCATACGCTGAATTAGGGAGTATTCGTCGTGGATGGTGATGGCCACCACCTTTACCTTGGGGTATTGACTGATGACCTGCTGGCAGAATGTGATGCCGTCGCCGTCGGGCATGGAGATATCGAGCAGCAGTACATCAGGACGCCGTTCCTGTAATGCCTGACTGCAGGCTTCGAGGGTTGTGAATATACGGCTGACATGTGCCTGTCCGCTCTGGTTAATGATGTCACTCAGACCTTCGCAGACCATACGGTGGTCATCGACGATATAGATATCAATAAGATATTTCTTCATAACTGCAATGTGATGTTGATGTCTGTTCCTTTTCCTTCTATGGAGGCTATATTGACTGTCCCGTTATATGGTCTGATACGTTCTTTTATATTTTGCAGTCCCATACCCTCATTACCATCCTTTATGCCTTGTCCGTTGTCGCTGACTATCAATGTCACTTGTTGGCCTTCTTGCATCAGTTGGATATGTATGGACTCAGCGTGCGCATGTTTGATGGCATTGTTCACCAGTTCGTAGGCACACCGATAGAGCACGAGTTCCTGTTCCTTTTCTATATTTATGTCACCGGTAACCTGAAAATCGGCTCCAGGCACATTGGTGGCAAAGTCGTGCAGGGCAGGCTTCAGTCCTCCCTTTAGTAGTTCCTCCGGCATTAGATGGTGAGCCGTGCGTCTCAACTCTGTGTTGATACAGTCGATTAGTGGTAGCACCTCGTCATGTTTCTCCATCTTCAATCGAAGCAGTGAGAGCATACCTCCCAACGAGTCGTGCAGGTCACGGGCCAGTATGCGCCGTTCCTTGGTCTCTGTGTCAAGGGCAACTTTCGCAGCCAGCAGCGCCTTCTGTCTTTGATGAGCCTGATGACGGAATACGAGCAGTGCTATCAGAAGCAGTAACAGTCCGCCAGCACCAGCCAACAGCCATCCGTAGAGCTGTTGCTCTTTCGCCAAAGACATTATCTGCGCCTCTTTCTTCTCCGTCTCATAGAGCACTTCCATTTGTGAGAGTCCGCTCTGGTAATGGTCGGTGGCGTAGTGGCTCATCATGTCGTAAACCTTATTAATATACAGGCAGGCTTTGTCCTTTTGCCCCAATTGCACGAATATCTCTGCCAACATGCGATAGCAACTGGCATCAGCACTCGTCGCCAGAGAGTCAGGTCGGATGGTGCGCAGGGCGTAGGTGAGAGCCTGCTGCCACTGCTTTTCAGCCATCGCCAATTCGCAACAGGCGGCATATACATCACTCTGATTCTCGAAGCGCAGACTATCTGCCAGACTTGCTGCCTCCTTCGCAAATACCTTTGCCGCAGACATATCCTCATGTCCCTTCATCATATTCAGTCGCGCCATCGATGCCAGCACCACGGGATAGTCCTCTGCCTCTTCCGTGCGATGGGCATGATAGTAGGCATAGCACTTCCAAGCAGTCTCACGGGCCTGCTTATAGTCGCCCCTATCCATGTATATTTTGATGAGTCCCTTGCGCCCCAGAGCCATCATCAGCGAGTCGCCCGATGCCTCACTCTGTTTGAGGGCCATCAGGTAGTTTTGCTCTGCCTCCTGCTGATTTCCCATCGTCAGGTAGAGTTCACCGATATTGTGATAGAGGATGGTCTGGCTCTCCAACCAGTTGTATTTCTCAAAGATGGGCAATGCCAGTTGGTAGTAGTGGATGGCCAGATGGTGCTTGTCCTGTAGGTTATAGACATTGCCAATGGCACCATACAAGCACGATCGGCAGTCGTCGATGTCCCGCTGGGTATAGCGTTTGTCGTGCTCCATACTGTCCACTATTGCCAGAGCCTGGTTGAAGTATCTTAGAGCCTCGTCGAACTCTTCATTGCCATAACGCATCAGTCCGAAACGCCTGAGCACATCTTGCCTCACTCTCATACCGTTACGTTCGTAACTCAGTGCCAGTGCCTTATTACCATATTCAGTGGCTTTCTTCTTGTCAAAGGGCAGCCAACCCCTCATCAGTTCATCGTAAGCCCTGAGCAGGTCGTCACCCTTTGGTGGATTATTACTTTTCAGCAGTGCCTCTAATGAATCCACTTTGGCATTGCGGTAGTCGTTGTATGCTCCAACCGTCAGGCTAAATAACAGACAGATGATGAGAAACCTTGTTTTCATATCAACTGCAAAAGTACATAATTTTTTTGGAATATTTCCCATTGATAGGGAAAATACACATATAGGGAGGTGATTCACCACCCAAATGGGGGGTAAAATAGACTTTCGGATGAAATTCGTGGACAATACCTTTGCGTATGTTGCGAAAAATGTCGTAAATTTGCGAAAGAGACAATTAATAATAAACAAGGTATGAATATGAAACAGTATTTTGTTATTGTATGTATTGCGGCCCTCGCACTGTTGACGGCCTGCGGTGGAAAGTCTGGTAACAATGAGGTGCCTAAGACTGGCGACGAGAATCTCGACCGGAAGATCGAGCAGGTAGAGAAGAAACTCTCTGAAATGAATGGTGTCGAGAAGTGCGAAGCCACATGGAACAAGCGCTATGAGGGTAAACTGACCCTCGCCGATGTACAGCCCGATTTCGACTTTGAGGAAGTTGTAGAAGGCTTCAACTGTTTCGAAGGCAACGGTGTCAACAATGCCAAGGCCGTGTATAAGAAGAAGGACGGTTCGAAGATTACTGCCGATGATTGGAAGGCTTACGTTACCAAGATCTACAATGTCACAAAGAAACTGGCGCAAGATGGTAAGGTCGTTCGTGGCTTCGGCAGCAACCTCGATGTGAAGACCCGTGAACAGGCCCTCGAGGAGGTTTCATTGGAGAAGGTGCTTGCCAGCGGCAAAGAGAACATTGAGTGGGGCTTCCTGAAGAACGATCGCTTTGAAGCCTGCTATCTCTCATGGGCAGACTTAGGCGAGCGTAGTCACGTTAGTACAACCTTTGCCGAAGGCACCCAGAAAAACTTAGATGAAGCCCTCAAAGATGCCGAGAAGATGCTGAAGAAATAGTATCTTAAATAAGGTAAGCGTATGAAGAAAACGCTATTATCCTTTTTGATAGGTATGATGATGCTCTGTGCGATGGAAACAAACGCACAGAGCATCATAGCCTATAATGCTTTGACTTACTTTGGCGTAAATGCTGAGGATTCTGTCGGTTTCCCGACTTTTCTCATTCTGCCAGCCGAGTATGCACGAAGTCAAGAATTGGCAGAACTTGACCAGCGTACTAAGCAAGTCTTCATAGAGAGTCCTTCAATTACCAACGCTTTGGTTAAGAAGATGGAAGAAAACCTCAAGAAGATAAAGGCTTTCGGTGAGGCTGACCCAGAATCCATTCAGATGATAGAAAAAGAAATTGCTGACATGAAAAAACAGTCGTTGTCAGAATCCAGTGACATGGGTAATAACGAGGACTTGGAGTCGCTGCGTGAAGAACTGATGCGTCACGCCATTGTCAAGAAATTCTTCTGGGCAGCAGAGTCGATGTACGGTAACATCGTGGCTGTGCGTGACAGAAAGACGCCACCAGTCCTTAATAATATGAATAAGGTATGGGGCATCATGAACGACAAGGGTGAAATGCTTATTCCCTGCGAATATAAACAGGGCGCAGAATTCAATTGGTGCGACGAAAAACTCGATGTGATCCTGCTGAGAGACTTTAACGGTGTCCGTCTCTTCAATAGTAAAGGCAAACTGATTACTGACAAGGCTTACTGGGAAGTGTATTTCTGTGAGTCGGATGCCTATACTGCCGTTGTTGTGATGCTTGATAAGACAGACCCCAAGACAGGACGCCACCTATATGGATTGATTGATCCCAAGACTGGTCGCGAGATACATCAGCACGAATACGAGGAAATACTCTCTGCCAATGGTGGCAAAGGTCCTATCTATGGTCTTCGTAACCACGACAATAAGAGATACATCCTTGCCCCAGACGGACGCGAGACAGGCTCATAGAAATAAGATATGCGTATGAAGAGAATCTATATCATTTTTGGACTGGCGCTTTTGTGCTTCATGCCTTTGGGAGCGCAGGAAGAAAGGGAGATGCGCTGGGAAAACGTTACCGCCCTGTATTTCGCTGCAACGAACGGCACGGACAGGGAGAATGCCCTGCAGCAGTATCTGCTCTTCGATGAGGCGACAATGGATAGCAAGCGAAAATTGCTTAGCCAGTATGAGACGTTCGTGCGTGAGTTCAGCACGATGAGTATCAATGCCAATGCTTCAGGAGTCAATAAGGAGATTGACGAGACAATTGCCAATGTAATGAAATTGATCAAGGAGCATCCTGAGATGGCAGACGAACTGAAGGCACAACTCAAGGAGATAGAGAGGATGCGGGGCGAGTATAACGGTCATGTCAACGAGGAAGTGAAGGGATATACCTACGATCCGAAAGAACTGCTTGAGAAACTAACCAATATTGCCTCCGGCAAGCGAACCTACACAGCCTGCAGAGACATTGGCAGGGGACTTTATGCAGTACAAACAGGAGCCTGCTATGGTCCATTGGAGCCTGATGCCTTCAAGCGGGTGAAAACACCTGAGCAGTATGAATACACTTGGGGCGCCATCGATTATGATGGTAATACTGTTATAGAGCCGATATATAGCGAAATCCGTAGTTATAGTGAGGACAAAGACTTTATCAAACTGGTACAGAAGGATAAGAACGGAATCATCCGTATTGGTGCCAGAGGCTATGACGGCAGGGTGCGCATTCCTTTCATCTATGACGATAATGGACGCTGGACTGACGAAGGCAGTAATGGCACCTTTCCCGTGCTCAAAGGTGGGAAATGGGGCTTTGTAGATTTCGACAACAATGTGTTGTTGCCATTCGAGTTCAAGACCTGCAAATATGTCGCTTGGTGGTTCGTTTCCAAAGACGGCAAGAACATCGGTGTCGTCAGCCACCTGAATGACAAATTGGCCCTTGTCGTCCCCATGAAATATGCGTCTTATTGGAGTGGTGATGGCCAATATCTCGAGATGGAACGTTTCGATGGCATGATTGACTGCTACGACAAGAAGACATACAAATTCGTCAAAACGGAGCCTAAACCAGAAGGCTATTAATCTATACAATAACATTAATACAAACGACAATGAAGAAGATTTTAGTTTCTATTCTACTATGCTTGCTGTCAGGCTTTGTCTGGGGACAGGATAATAAGGATAACCCTAACCATGATTATACGAATCCTCATAGAGAACAGGGGGCGACCAGTTATATCGACTGGAACAGAATACTGGACGACTACTGGCCTGTGTCAACCATTACCTTTAAAGTAGGACAACTGTCGTTTCGTGGGACAATAGAAAATACCAAGAGTCCACTTACAGTTGCAGAGATCACCAAAATGGTGAGAGATGTGATGAATGACTTGAATATGTCTGACGGAATGTTAGGCAATATAGACAGTGAACTCGCTAATTTTCAGGATATCACCGCAGTACAGTGGCAGCAGATTGGTGCAGAAGCACTTGACATTGCACTTCGTAGTGGTCTGAATCCCGTGGGGGGTGAATATGCTATTGCGGCTGATGCAGTCAGTGCTGTTAGGGCTCAGTTGAACGGACAGGATGTTGAAACTGCCATTATGAATGGAAGAGCCGATGTGTGCGACTATCTAGTAGGACAGGGTAGGGATGCCGTTGTCAATATGGCTTTAGAGGCTGGTGCCGACTTAGGTGGCGATATCGCATCGGAGGCATTGGGTCCCATTATGATGATGGTTGCTGCTGCACAGTTGGGATGGGACTTAGGCGACTTGATGAACAAATACCATCTCTGGGATCGTAAGGAATGGACAGATAAGATGATGCAGCGCCAGATGGTGAAGGAACTCTTTTATAAGACGGTTGCCCAGAAACTGAGACAACGTTTGGACGACTATTATAGAGATGGCGAATGGCACTTAAAGGTTAACACCGAAGTTAATCGCGAGAATGCCTCAATATTCCAGTGTGCCATCAGTCAGAAATGGATTATGAACTGCGACTTGCAAAAGATCGATGGGAAAAAGAGTAGCCGCTATGGCACATACAAAGGACACATGAAACTCGTGGCGCATCAAGAAGATCTGGATGCCTTCGACCTTGCATTCAAGGATATGGTGATACTGAGTCCAAGACTGCCAATGAGATTGATAGAACCCTTTACCCAAGTTCACGACATCAAAAATTCCTCTACGGTGTTAGGTGACAAAAAACTGGAGAGTTATGATTTCGAATTGAAGGTTGAAAAGGGAAAACTTGACAATTCTAACTGGCCCTTCACCCGAAAACTGAAGGAAGAGGAACCTGAATTTAAGGTAGATCATACAGGCGAGTTCCGTCTGCAACACGGTTTGTACAAAGATGGCGACCTGAATATCCCAAATGCTCATGCACAGGTGAAATTCAGATTCGATTATTACGGACAGGCCTATTGGACTCGTGGCAGGAAACTTGCCCTTTATATCTCAAGACAGGAGAATACCAACTACTATGATGTTTGGACTCCCGTTACGACTATACACGGTGACCTAACTCACACGATGGCAGACTTTGTGGAAGGTAAGGATATGAAGATAATGTTCGACGAAAACATTTTTGCTCCACTCGAGTTTGAGACCGGCTATGTCATCACACCAGAGGGAGACCCATTTGCCAAACAGAGGGCTGGTTCTCCTAATAGTCTGCCGTATGTGGAGTC
>CAJODF010000075.1 GCA_905233555.1 uncultured Prevotella sp.
TTCAGTCCATGTACTCAAAAGGCCCGTCAGGCGGTTGGTAATGCCGGCATACACCCGCACGTCCTCGTCGTCAGTAGAGTTCTCTACAGCGGCGATACCTGTCTTCCAGTATAACTCGGCCATGCGCTTCTGCATCATCCGGTCGTAGGCGTAGCCCAGCCAGTAGCAGGCCTTACCCTCGGTGAAACTTCCCAGCGGCCTGAAACTGTCCACAAGTTCTATGATGCGCGGGTAGTCCTTGGCCAAATAGGCCTCGTACACCATGTCTTCTGCTTCTTTGCGCTGTCTTTCCCGTTCTCTGGAGTCGCCTCCACATCCTAACAGGAATAAGGCGGTGACAACCATCACCACCAGAGTCAAACTGTCTTGTATGTTTTTACTCATATATCCTTTTTGTAGATTGTCAGTGTGCAAAGATACGATTAAGTGAGTAAACTACAAAATAATTAACGATTTATTTTTAGTTTTGAACGCAAGTATCTTCGAGATAAAGTTTCAAAGATACAACTTTTTTTACGAAATAATTCATATCCCCGTTTTTATAAATGAGAATGTGATACAAAAGACGTTAATAATTTGGCGGTCTCGAATATTATACTTAATTTTGCAGACGATTTTATTAGTTACTCCCCTCGTCAGTGCTTCGTGTAAGCGCTGGGCAGGCCGGTAAGACGACGGCTCTCGGGTAGGGCTGGCATGGTACGCAAGGGATATGTATAACATTTAATTTTTGCAATTATGGCACAAATGAATTTTGGTGGTGTGATGGAAACTGTAGTCACCAGCAAGGAGTTCTCTTTGGAGAAGGCACGTGAAGTATTGAAGAATGAGACCATCGCCGTGATTGGTTATGGCGTTCAGGGTCCCGGTCAGGCTTGCAACCTGCGCGACAATGGTTTTAACGTGATTGTGGGTCAGCGTCAGGGTAAGACTTATGATAAGGCTGTGGCTGACGGTTGGGTTCCCGGTGAGACCCTCTTCTCTATTGAAGAGGCTGCCGAGAAGGGTACAATCCTCTGCATGCTTCTGAGCGATGCTGGTCAGATTCAGCAGTGGCCCACCATCAAGCAATATTTGAAGCCGGGTAAGACGCTGTACTACTCTCACGGCTTCGCCATCAACTGGAGCGACCGCACGGGTGTGATTCCCCCGAAGGATGTGGATGTGATCATGGTAGCTCCGAAGGGTTCTGGTACCAGTCTCCGCACGATGTTCTGCGAGGGTCGTGGTCTGAACTGCTCGTATGCCGTGTATCAGGATGCTTCTGGCAAGGCTAAGGAGAAGACGATAGCTTTCGGTATCGGCATCGGTGCAGGTTATCTGTTTGAGACGACCTTCCAGCGCGAGGCTACTTCTGACCTGACTGGTGAGCGTGGTTCGCTGATGGGTGCTATCCAGGGCTTGCTGCTGGCACAGTATGAGGTGCTCCGTGAGCACGGACATTCTCCCTCTGAGGCTTTCAACGAGACTGTTGAGGAACTGACCCAGAGTCTTGGCCCGCTCTTTGGTGCGAAGGGTATGGACTGGATGTATGCCAACTGTTCGACCACCGCTCAGCGTGGTGCGCTGGACTGGGCTCCCCGTTTCCACGATGCCATCAAGCCTGTGATGGAGTGGCTGTACTACTCAGTTCAGACTGGTAATGAGGCTCAGATCACTATCGACGCCAACTCGAAGCCTGACTATCGTGCCGGACTGGAGAAGGAACTGGAGGCTATGCGTAATCAGGAGATGTGGCGCGCCGGTGAGACGGTTCGCAAACTGCGTCCTGAGAACCAGGAGTTGTAAAGTTAAAAGGTAAAGTTCGCGATTAAGTGAGAGCAGTGCCAAGCGTGCTTGAGCAATGCCGAACATGAGCGAACTCGATGTGAAACATCAATAATTAAGGCTCGCCAATCGACGAGCCTTTTTGTGTGGGTGCTGATGGATTCGAACCACCGAAGTCGAAAGACAGCAGATTTACAGTCTGCCCCATTTGGCCACTCTGGAAAACACCCTTCCTGCTTTTGCGGGTGCAAAGGTACGATAAAGAAGTGAAAAGTGAAAAGTGAAAAGTGAAAAATTGCGGGTTTTTAACGAATTTTTTGGTATTTGCATGCGTTATATGGTGGAAAATGAGTAATTTTGCAGCAAAATTTGAGAGACATGGGAAAATTAGTCATCAATTCGTACGACGAATTTGCAGTGCACTTAGGTGAGGTGTTAGGTGCATCGGAGTGGCTGCAAGTGGATCAGGACCGTATCAACTTATTCGCAGACGCTACGCTCGACCACCAGTGGATACACGTGGATGTGGAGCGTGCCAAGCAGGAGAGCCAATACAAGAGTACCATTGCCCACGGTTACCTGACCCTGTCGCTGCTGCCCTATATGTGGGACCAGATTATCGAGGTGAACAATATCAAGATGCTGGTGAACTACGGTATGGATAAGATGCGCTTCGGCTTGCCTGTCATCACGGGATCGCGCGTCAGACTGGTTGCCAAACTGCATAACATCCAGAACCTGCGCGGCATCTCTAAGGCTGAGATAGAAATAAAGATTGAGATAGAGGGACAACGCAAACCGGCACTTGAAGGTATCGCATCGTTCCTCTATTATTTTATATAATAAGGTATGGGAGGATTCTTTGGAACTATCAGTACGAAGGACTGTGTGAACGACTTGTTCTACGGTACGGACTATAACTCGCACCTCGGTACGAAGCGTGCCGGTATGGTGATGTTTGATAAGGAGAAGGGCTTCAGCCGTAAGATCCATAATCTGGAGCGCGATTATTTCCGTTCGAAGTTCGAGGATGAACTGGATTCTTTTTCAGGGAATCAGGGCGTCGGCGTCATTAGCGACACAGATCCGCAGCCGATAATCGTGAATTCCCACTTGGGGCGCTATGCTGTGGTCACGGTGGCGAAGATTAATAACCTGCGCGAGATTGCCGATGAACTCTTGGAGCGCCGGATGCACTTCAGCGAGTATTCGGCCAATACCATCAACCAGACGGAGTTGGTGGCGCTGCTTATCAATATGGGACGAACCTTCGTGGAGGGTATCAATCTCGTCTATCGTAAGATTGAAGGCTCTTGCTCGATGCTGATCCTGACGGAGAAGGGTATTATCGCAGCCCGTGATTTCCTGGGACGTACGCCGATAGTCATCGGTAAGAAGGAGGGAGCCTACGCTGTGAGCAGCGAGACCACGAGTTTCCCGAACCTTGACTTCCATCGTGTGAGGGACTTGGGCCCTGGCGAGATTGTCTTTCTGCAGACGGACTCTATGGAGGTGCTACAGGAGCCTTTCAAGCGTGAGCAGATTTGTTCGTTCCTCTGGGTCTATTACGGTTTCCCAGCATCCGACTATAACGGCATCAATGTGGAGGCTGTACGTGAGGCTAACGGAAAACTGATGGGTGAAAAGGATGAGACGGAGGTGGATAGCGTCTGTGGCGTGCCTGACTCTGGAGTCGGTATGGCGCTGGGCTATGCTGAGGGTAAAGGTGTTCCCTACAAGCGCGCCGTGCTGAAATATACGCCCACCTGGCCCCGTTCGTTTACACCGGGCAATCAGGAGCGCCGTGCCTTGGTGGCCAAGATGAAACTGATTCCTAATCCGGCTTTGTTGAAGGATCAGCGCGTGGTCTTCTGCGACGATTCTATCGTGCGTGGTACGCAGTTGAAGGATAATGTGAAGACCTTCTTCGAATATGGTGCCAAGGAGGTGCATTGCCGTATTTCCTGTCCGCCGCTGGTCTATGGCTGTCCGTTTATCGGCTTCACTTCCTCAAAAAGCGATATGGAACTGATCACCCGTCGTATTATTAAGGATTTCGAGGGTGACGACAAGAAAAACCTGGAGCGCTATGCTACCACCGATTCTCCCGAATACAGGCGGATGGTGGATGAGATTGCCAAGCGTCTGGGGCTGACATCGCTGAAGTTTGCTAAGTTGGAGGATTTGGTAAAGAGCATCGGTATGCCGAAATGCAGCATCTGTACCCATTGCTTCGACGGCAGCAGTTATTGTCATGAGCATGATGACGAGGAAGAGCGCAAGCTTCAGTTGAAGTTTGACTTTTAATCAACAGTCGTAATAAATCCGTCTTCCTGGCGGATGTATTCCTCTTTGAAAAGATAATCCAGTGCGGCATTCAGTAAGTCGGAAGGCAACTGAATGTCGCGTAACTCTGTAATATGATGGGGCTTGCCGTCGGAGAGCAGGTCGAGGATGGCTTGCGCCTCGGCACTTCTCGCCGACTCTTGGGCCTGATTGTGGGTTGTGTCGAGACAGACGTCGCATTGCTTACAGTCGTGGCTCTCCTCCTCTCCGAAGTAGCGCAGCAACTGACGGCTGCGGCAGACGGCATCGTTCGTCGCGTAGTCAATCATGGCGTGGATGCGCTGGCGGAACTGTTCCTTGCGCTCTTCATAGACAGCAGGTAAGATCTGTATATGCTCAGCATCTTCACGGCGCTGTAGATACCTGACGTAGGGCGTCTTTTTTTGTGGAACGAAATGCAGGATATGCTTCTGACTGAGGCTTTTAAGTGTCAGATAGACCTGCTGGGGTTGTATGCCGCACTGGCTGGCGATGAAACTCTCGTCGATAAAGTTGTAATCCACGAAGAGCCCTCCGTAGTTGCGCAACAGGGCAGTAATCACCTTCTCCTCGTTAGGCGTATTGTTTTCCAGACGGTAGAGGTCGTTGCGGCCGATGGTGAACATCACTCTTGCCTGATTGTCCTGTTCCTCCGTGTATTCGATGTAGCCTGCACGGTTCAGGATCTTTAGGGAAGAGTCAACCTGAATGGGGAAGTGGCGGAACTTGTGGCAGAAGTCGTCGATGTTGAATTCGAAGGTAGCATGATAGCCGGAACCGATGCCGACCTCATAGAAGTAGGCGAGGTGTTCATACACCTTTTTAATATAGTCCTTCTCAGGGAAGGTGTCGCTGATACGCTTGTCGAGTTTCCGATGGTCGGCATCATTATAGAGCAATACGGCATAGGCCTTCCGTCCGTCGCGCCCAGCTCGTCCGGCTTCCTGAAAGTAGGCTTCGAGAGAGTCGGGACAGTCGATATGGATCACCAGACGGACATCGGGCTTGTCGATACCCATACCAAAGGCGTTGGTAGCTACCATCACACGGGTCTTATCGCTCTGCCAGTCTTTCTGGCGTTCGTCTTTTACGGTGGAATCAAGACCAGCGTGGTAGAAGGTGGCGCTGATACCAGCCTCGTTGAGCATATCCGATACTTCTTTCGTTCGGCGACGGCTACGGGCATAGACGATGGTACAGCCTTTTACGCTGTTGAGGATGTGGATGAGTTCCTCGCGCTTATCGGTGGCCCGTCTGACGACATATGCCAGATTCTTGCGTTCGAAGGACATCTTAAAGACATTGAATTTCTCTTCCGTCCGTCGGGTGGAAGATAACCTCAACTTATCCTGAATATCCTCTACCACTTGTGGCGTGGCGGTGGCGGTAAGGGCCAGTACTGGCGCGTCAGGCAGATCCTTGCGGATATCGGCTATCTGGAGATAGGAGGGGCGGAAATCATAGCCCCATTGTGAGATACAATGCGCCTCATCGACCGTGATAAAACTCACTTTCATGTGGCGCAGTTTGGTGCGGAAGAGTTCGGAGGAGAGCCTTTCGGGTGAGACATACAGGATCTTGATGTCGCCAAAGATACAGTTCTCAAGGGTGATAATGATCTCTTCCCGTGACAGTCCGGAATAGATGGCTGCTGCACGGATGCCGTGGCGACGCAGGTTTTGCACCTGGTCTTTCATCAGGGCAATCAGGGGTGTGATGACAATGCATGTCCCTTCACTACAGAGTGCCGGCACCTGAAAGGTGATGGACTTCCCGCCTCCTGTAGGCATCAGTCCCAATGTGTCATGTCCGCTACCTATCGACTCGATGATTTCCCGTTGAATCCCCCGGAAGTCATCATAGCCCCAGTACTGTCGCAGGACTTCCCTATAATTCTTCACTCGGTCTGATGTCTTCTATCTGCAATTGCACCTCGCTACGCTTGTAGATATTCTCCTCGATGGTGAAGGCAATGTCGAACGAGCGCTTCGACTTGATATAGCGTGCATCGGCACTCTGTCCGAAAGCAATACCGTTCATCACGTTGCTAGACTTCGAATCGACGAGTTCCAGTTTGATATGCTCCTGCTGGCGACCCACCACCTTCGAGGTACCGTAGTCATACACGTTGCGTGTGCAGAAGATGGGCTTTTCATTGCCCGGGCCGTGAGGGGCAAACTTCTTCAGGTCGTTGTGCAACTTCTTGGTGATGTCTTTGAAGTCAATTTCCGCCTCGATGTCAAGGGTTGCCTCTGTCTGTTCGGGCAGGATGTGCTCGTTGACATATTGCTGGAAGCGACGGCGGAACTCGGGGATGTTTTCGATTTTCATCGAGAGGCCTACGGCATAGGTGTGGCCTCCAAAGTTAGCCAACAGGTCGCGACAGCTCTTCACGGCATCATAGATGTCATAGCCGGCCACACTACGGGCAGAGCCTGTGGCCAGATCGCCGCTGCGGGTTAGAACTACCGTCGGACGATAGTAAAGTTCCGTCATGCGGGAGGCCACGATACCAACAACACCCTTCTTCCAGTTCTCATCGTAAAGCACGATGCTGGAGTGGTGCTTCTGGCTTTCCAACTTCTCGATGATCTGGTTGGCTTCCTCCGTCATCTGCTTATCCACATCCTTTCGCTGTTCGTTATACTCATTAATACGGTTGGCCTCTGCCAGTGCCTTCTCGAAGTCGCGTTCTACCAACAGGTCAACGGCTTCCGTACCGTTCACCATGCGTCCTGAGGCATTGATGCGTGGCCCGATTTTAAAGACTATGTCACTCATCGTAAGTTCGCGCCCTGTCAGTCCGCAAATCTCAATAATCGACTTGATGCCCACCGACGGACTCTGGTTCAATTGTTTCAGACCGTGGAAGGCCAGTATGCGGTTCTCGCCGGTCACTGGCACAATGTCGGCAGCAATACTGACAGCGCAGAAGTCGAGTAGGGGGATAAGTCGTGAGAACGGAAGACCGTTGTTCTTGGCAAAGGCCTGCATAAATTTAAAGCCCACACCGCATCCGCAGAGATGCTTGAAAGGATAGGTGGAGTCCTCACGCTTCGGATTCAGTACGGCCACGGCAGGTGGCAGTTCATCGTCCGGTACGTGATGATCGCACACGATAAAGTCTATGCCTAACGAGTTGGCATATTTGATTTCTTCGATTGCCTTTACGCCGCAATCGAGCACAATGATAAGTTTAATGTCCTTTTCAGCCGCGTAGTCCAACGCCTTGATACTGATGCCATAGCCTTCCTCATAGCGGTCGGGAATGTAGTATTCAATGTTGGAATAGAACTGCTGTAGGAACTTGTACACCAAAGCTACCGCCGTACATCCATCGACATCGTAGTCGCCGTAAACCATGATTCGCTCTTTGCGCCCCATTGCGTCGTTGAGCCTGTCAACAGCCACGTCCATGTCATTCATCAGGAACGGGTCTATCAATTCGTTGAGCATCGGCCGGAAGAATCGCTTGGCTGCGCTCTCCGTCTTGATGCCACGCTGAATAAGCAGATCTGCGAGTATCGGATTCATACCGATTTTCTCGCCTAACTCCTTAGCCGCCGTCCGTTGTTCTGATGTAGGTGGTTCGTAATTCCATTTGAAATGCATTTAATATGTTATTTTTATTCTTATTGTC
>CAJODF010000076.1 GCA_905233555.1 uncultured Prevotella sp.
AAGCTTTCCTCGGCAGCCATAGGCAGCAGTTCGTTCAGAACCTCAAAGCCACCCATGATGGAAAGCAGATGGTTGGTGGAGCGCACGGAGGGGTCGCCGTCATACGACAAACGACCTGTAGCAGGGTCATAGCCTTTGGCCAGATTGCCCGTGAAGATACCGTCGGGTAGTTCTGCGATGGAGCGCATACCCGTCAGGATCTTATCCCGATACTTCAAGGTTCCAAAGCGCTCCCACTCCGTCATCCAATTTCCGGCATAGGCCAACCAGTCAGGACCTACACGTAGTCTTACCGGAGCCTGACAAGGATACTTTTCTTTTGGCTCAGCTAGACGCATGGGGTCGATATGATATAATAAGGTGTCGGCATCAACCTGTTCACGCATTAGATCACCCGTCCGTTCATCGGTCGTCAGGTAATAGTAGAAACGGTTGAAAGCCGCCTGACTGATACGGGCCTCCTTGGCACCGCAGCCCCAATGGGTAACGTTATGCCGACTGCCCAAGGGGGCAAAAGGACCGATATGATAGGTGTCTACCTCACTGCAATGACGGGTCATGGCTTCAGCCATTCGCCAGATATCGCTGCGCCCCGTCCTGAGGAAGTTATACCAGAGCCACATAGGCGTAGCCAGTTCCGTATTATCCCACGCAAAGCCGCCCACATCGTAACGCCACGACTGCCGTTCGTCGTCGTAGGTATGCATGATGTCACCATAGTTCCAAAAGCCATACCACTTGTTATCCTCAATATAGCCTTGATAGTCCGTGATATACTTTGCCAGCCGCTGCTCCACGGGGTCTGGTTCTGCCTTTGGGAGCGACCAGATGCCGAAAGCTCGTTTCTCATAGAGGTACTCAGGTGTCGGCAACAGGTGGGCATCGGCGGATAAAGAAATGGCAGACAGTATTGTTGCCTCTTTACCTGGATAATTATCGTATAACATTAATGATAAGGTGCTGGTACGGGCAACGCCATAAGGTGTACTCATACCCTCCTGTACGTCCTCATAGCTAGCCAGCAGGTTATGTGCGATGGTGTCGTAGTGGCAAAGGTTCATGGCCTCGGCTTCCGGACTCCAGAGATATATCTTCAACTCGGCTTCATCGCTTCGAGCCTTGTCAATCTGTATCGTCGAGGGATACGACTGCCAGAAATTCTTCAGACAGACACCGATGCCCCCACTGACATCACCTACAAAGGCATAGCCAGGAGAGCGGGTGCCAGTAAATGTACCAATCCATGGACTTTCGGAGGTGGCTCGTTTGCGAATGGAATAGCTGTTGTCTGTCAACTGCGACAGACGATACTCATCCCACTTGGCCCAATGGTCAAGCAATTCACGGTTACTGTCATCAAAGGCCTGATATTCGGGAATTCGCTTTCCTTCCATCTGTTCAGCCTGAAGATTCCGCTGACGGTCGCCATTGATAAAGATAGGTCTGCGTCCGTCGAGTGGTTGCACGGGTTCTGTCCAGATACCATTATCGGTTGCAAAGGCGATATGGCGGTTATAAGCCTCCTCACGCATCGGTACCTGTAGTCGGATGCCCAGTGAGCGAATCATGTCTTGGTGTTCGTCACCATCATAGATAAAAGTATGAACCAGGCGAACCTGTTCACTGCCACGATAGAAATATAGGCGAACGGTGAAGGGTAGCCATTCGCGTCCAAAGTTGCTCCTATGGACACCGTCTATCTTGACAACGGCTCTTACATTCCCGCTTCGTTCCACCTCCACCTTCTTCAATTGAGACTGATAAGATTCCGCATCCGTTGTAGCCATCAGCGAGGCGGCTCCCCCCACCTTTTTCCCATCCAAGCAAAGGCTGTCTATAAGGTGAGTACCATCCTTGGGCAGATAAGCCGTCAACCGACCTGTATTAACAGCGATCTGGTTATTCGTAGTGGTCACCATTGACTTGGCATTCTTTTTCTTACCATTCACCAGTTTTAGGTTTTCAACCCCTTCAGGCACGACAGCAGCTAAGCCAGCCCATTTCACGGAACCGTCTGGCCAACGGGCATTTACCCAGGCATCCGTTGGTATATCACCAGACAGCGTCAGCGTTGAGGCTTCTTTTATCTCTCCCTGAGCAAAAGGCACGCCAAAGCTGACGGGACCAGCTTCGTGATTTCCAACCCAATGCAGCGGCACGCCCGTTTTTGCCAAAACTAAACACGGTGTCTCGTAAGACTGGAAGTTCGCGATGCGTGTTCTCGACAGGGTTGTTCGGAATCCGAACCAGCCACTTTCCAACGGCTGGGGATCGAAATAATCCACGATACACGCTCCGTCGATATAAAAACGAGTGTGTCCCGTCATCATGCTCTCGATCTTCACATGATACCAGTGGTTGGGCTTCAACAGATGTTCAGCATCCGTATATTCTTTTAGG
This sequence comes from uncultured Prevotella sp., assembly GCA_905233555.1. Lineage (GTDB taxonomy): Bacteria > Bacteroidota > Bacteroidia > Bacteroidales > Bacteroidaceae > Prevotella. The sequence continues at coordinate 2,401 of CAJODF010000076.1, forward strand.
ATGGCAGGCCGTTTGGTTGCATCCTCCACCCCAGCCTCATCACCATCATAACGACGGAAACGGGTGGTCGAATTATGGTTGCCGCCATAGCCGAGGTAATACATTTGCAAGGTATAGCAACGAGTAAAGATACCACTGCGCCAGTCGGCTCTGGTCCAAAGATCCTTCGCCTTGGGGTCACTGGCCATCCAGAAGCAGTTCATATCACTCAGACGGTCACCAGCCTTCCCTTCGTCCACGACGCAGGCATCATATTCCACCGTCATCCCCTGACGCATCTTCTCTTTGCGCCAAAGCGTCAATCCCTTGGGAGACAGAATCTCACAAGTATCTCCTCGGAAGTTCAACTGATAATCAGGAGCCTCCGACTCCACTCGCCAATATTTCGCGAACTGTTGTTTATTCAGTCCTGACTCCGATGCGACGGCCAGCAAACTGCAAAGCATCAACAAATAGACTATTGCAACCTTTTTCATCCGATTGGTTCTTAATACGTTGTAGTTTGAATAATATCATTAAACTTCATCAGATAGGTATCATACTGCGTGAAGAAAGGATGGAAGGCGACTGGAACTTCATCGGGTGAAGCAAAAGGCTGCAATCGCTGTCCAGCCTCCGTACGCATCAGCTGGAAGGAGCCAGATTTAGCTCCGATCTCATTGCTCCAAACAGGGAAAGCTGTTCGGGCGAACTTGGGACCTTGGCCAGAGACTGCGGCATTCACAGTGACAACAATACCAAGGTCAGTCTGCTCGAAGTTAATGTTCAGATCCTTGCCTGTAATGAGAATACCGTTACCGTCCTTGTCTGAGAACCAGGCTGTATCCACCCCCATACGATTACCCTCGAAATAAAGGTCATCCTGATGGAGTGCCCACACGCCATATCGGTTGGCCTGCTGGCGACCAGGATAAGAGGCATAGGGACCATAGCCCAACCACTGCACACGGTCGATGCCCTTGTCAAGCAGATAAGCCACACCTAATTCTGACAAGAAGCGGCGGGTGGTATCGGGTGTCAGCGTGTAGTTAACCGCTGCGCCCTCTCGCGTCACTTCTGCATGAACGTATGGATTATCGAGTGGTTGCAGATAGCGGGCAATACGATTATCCTTCACCTTCAGTCGTTCAGCCATTGTTTCTTTGCGGCCTACCCGAACCAGTGGCCCCTGTTGTATCACCTCCTGAACGGGAGCAGTAGAAACAGAACCGATGGCGGGAGCATCTTGCAATTTCAGAGACTGTTGTAAAAGCTTCCATCCCTGTCGGTTCTTGATGTCGATATTTAATAAAAGTAGTTTGTTTGCTGTTAACACAGGCAATGCCAAAGGATATTCAATGGTCTGATGGGGGGCACATTCAGGAGAGAAAGCACCTTGTGCTAAAGCATGCTGTCCGTCGGTCAGTGTCCAGTAGAAGGTTACGTTGTCCTTCAGGTTGATGAAGTCATAACGGTTACGGATATGGAGCGAACCTGAAAATACCGTATCAATGATAGCCGCCTGGGCATAGTTATGCTGTAGTTCATAATAGTTAGGAAGTGGTGTACGGTCAGCATAGAGTAGTCCGTCGGTGCCCTGATTGCCGTTCATCTCAAAGCCTCCCTTGTCTGAGGTAAATACCCGTTCCTGATAGCCATATCTGTCTTTTAACTTGGCTTGGAATGGCATTCCCTGGTCAACCCATTCCCACACACTGCCTCCTGCGATACAGGGTGTCCGTTCGATGATCTCCCACTGACGGTCGTGATCTTCAAGCGAGATGCCTAACGTATGACAATACTCTGTGAAGATGACGGGACGGTCAGCCCGTTGGTAGAAGTCGGCTATCTGTGAGGTAGATGGGTAATGGGGTGTATAGATGTCGGCCACCTTGGGGAATTTATAATTAAACTTACGGAAGTAGCTACCAACTTGAGGATAGCAGATGGGGCGGGAGTCATCGAGCTCGTGCTTCACATAATCCCCCAATTTGATACAGATATCCGTCAGCGGATTCTCATTTCCTAAACTCCAGATGAGTACAGACGCATGGTTCTTGTCACGGCGGATGGTAGCCTGTGCACGTTGCTGTAGCACTTCATAATAGGTGGAGTCATAGAGGTGTTTATCGCCATAGCCAAAGGGCACCTCATCAATGATATAGAACCCCAACGAATCTGCCAGTTCATAGAAACGGGGCTCGCGTGGGTAGTGTGAGGTACGGATATAGTTGATGGAAGCCTCTTTCATCAGTTTCATGTCTTTCAGTATCGAAGCCTCATTGATCACTTTCACTGTCTTGGGATCGGTACTATGGCTGGTAACACCACGCAGCTTGATGGGCTGGCCGTTGAGTTTCAAGATGTTGCCGTCGATGGTTAGTTCATGGAAACCAAACTTGTGTTCAAAGGTCTGGAGGGCTTTGCCTTTCTGTGAGAGTGTTGTGCGCAGGGTATACAGATAAGGCGTCTCGGCTGTCCAGAGATGAGGCTCGAAGACCGTCAGGCGATCTCCATTCGTTCCTGATACCCAACGCCCCTGCGCATCGAAAATATCATGTTTTATCTCTGTCCTTTTGTCGCCATGAGCGATGTCTGTCCTGACATTTACGGTACCGTCATTCTTTGTGTGGATGGTCAGGTCTTTCAAATGTGTGTTTGGCACAGCCATCAGTGTCACATCCCGGAAGATACCACAGGGTGCCCAGTCGTCATTATAATCGAAATCACTGCTTGGATGTTGTGAGATAACACGCATAGCCAACTCCTGTCTGTCCGCTTTCTTATTAATATAAGGTGTGATATCGAAAAGGGCGGTATTATAGCCGGAACGCCATGAACCAACCGATTTGCCGTTGATCCACAGGTCATAACCATAGAGCACACCGTCAAATCGCAGTACGATGCGCTGTCCTCGCCACACTTCAGGAATAGTAAATGATGTCCGATAATAACCCGTCAATGAGTCGGCATGATGATAGGTTGGCTTGCAGAAACCATTTGCCATTCCCGACTTGCCGTCGCCTACCCGTTGCCCTTCCCAACAGCCTGGCACGGGAATCATCTGCCACGTGTCATCTGTCGCAGGAACAGACGGATCGTCTGTAATGCCTTTCACCACCTTCAGATTCCACTCACCATTCAGACTCTTTTTCATCTGTGGATCTGTCACAGGTAGTATACCATGAAAGGCATCAACTACTTGTGCCTGTAAACCTAAAGCCCATAAACAAAGGCTGATCATCAATAATCGTCTCATGTCTACATCTTTTTATATTTCAGGTCTATCTTGATGTATTGGTGGTCTTTATTCCAATGCTCAAAGAGTCCGAGGGGCTTTTCCAAGGGTTTGCCGTCCTGCTTGTAGACAGTGCCACTGGGTGCATTCGGAATGCTTGCTGCCTCGCGTAAATACTCATCGCAATAGTTCAGGCTGCCAAACTCAGGCCATTCATTTATCAGTATGTCCATGCCTACGGCATCGCAGGCTACCTCATCCTGGGACAAAATCAACGAACAAGCCCAATCGCCGTTAAACGGCTCTTTCTGCCACTTGGGGGCTGGAGCGCCGTTGACATCCCGCGAACCATAGGTACCATCAATGAGCAGAAGTAACGCTTTTTGTCCCATGTTCTTATGACTGAGCCAGTCAACGAAAGTCTTATAGCCTGGTTTTCCATGACGCTTATCCTGACTGATATTGTTGTGTGAATTCTGCCGCCAGAGCAGGTTGATGTCCGTAGCTCCATACCAGTTCTTTGTGGTCAGGGTAACGCCTGGCCCGGAGTGTGTCTTCAACAGAGCACTGTTGATGAGATAGTCGGCATCCACGATGCACTTGGCCAGTCCCCGTGCCATCTTACCGTTATCCACCGAATAGACAATCTGCTCAGGATAGTACTCGCATTTCTGTCGTCCGTCGCCTCCAATATTGTCAATGAACACCACCCCAGGGAATTCCCGGTGTACTTTATCATATATAGAGTCCGTGATGGCGCGACTGGGTTCACATAGCGTGATGTCCTGCTGACGGACACCCCCGTCACGAACCATCGAGCGTACCAATGCTAAGGTGACGAAAGGCGACGAGTTCAGTTCAATGGTGTCATGGTGGGTGATGGCATTGTTGATATTCAGTTTCACGGCAATCTTCTCACCCTGTTTATAACCTCGGTTACCACGTCCGTGAATCTTGTTAAAATGTTTGAACAAGGCTCTCCATGCTTTCTGGGGCGTCGGTTCTCCTGTCAGTTGTACAATGGCCTCTGTCATCATGGCATCAGCCTTGGCCTGATCGTTCCAGCGGTCTTCCACCCAAAGGCCCGTCCTGCCGTCCCACTTGGCTACACCTGGACTATGAATCCATGCCACGCGTCCCGGATGGATGCCACGGCCTATGCCTATCGGCTCATTAGGTCCGACGAAGAGCCGTGGGAACTGCGGATTGAACTCCCCGAAGAACAGACGGTCGCGGTTGACGGCCTCATCTAACGGCTGTATTGTCGTGGAAGGCCCTAAGTCTGGATCTTTCCAGGCACGGAGTTGCCAAACCATCTTTCCCTCCTTGTCTATCTCCACAGCCTGCACAGGGGCGTTCGCGGTATCCATGGGCTCCTTGTTCCACTCGTTATACCAATTATTGATGATATGGTTACCGTTCTTCAGGCGAACCGTCTTCTGGGGTTGTGTGATGCTAAAGTCCGTCGTGTTCATCTCCCAGACGGTTTCTCCCATACGGGTAATCTCCTGAATATGTCCTTTACGACCGGTGATCAGTAGATTGCCCTTGGGCAGTTCCTGTACCGACCATGGCAGGAACCCGCTCCATCGATCCACTTCTTTACCATTGCTGTTGTACTCATGGATACAGCCCAAAGCCATATTAGCAATGAGCAGTGTACCACGCGAGGTCAGACGGGCATTGCGGAATTGGCCATGAACGGAGCCTTTTTCTGATACAGGAAGTTCAAACTCCCTGACAACACGTTTCGATGGAATCTCCATCACCACCGCTTTGGCAGGCTTACCATTCTGCACAAACACCACATGCGTTTGCCCGATGGGCTGGATAGTGTGAATCTCCGTACACTCAGGCGCATCATACTGCCAGATGGTCTGACCATCTTGTGTCACCTCGGCAATGCCGAACTGGTGAGCCATCAGGATATGTCCGTCCGTCATCAGCACGGCGTCGCTAATCTCTCCACGTCTCTGTTTGTCTTCAAAGGTC
>CAJODF010000077.1 GCA_905233555.1 uncultured Prevotella sp.
CTACTACGGAGGTCTTACCTGGCTGGCATCGGATGATTTCGTGCTCCGCTATAAGAACATCGGTAACTTCGAGCGTACAGGACAGGCCTGGAATGGTGTCACCGCAGGCGACAATGATATGAGTCTGATGGATGGTACCTATGGCATCAATACAGGCATCAAGACCTACGAGGATATGTGGAACGTGGGTCTGGGCAAGTTTAACTCGCTCTATGAGTACCTGACCTACGATGCGGAAGGAAACTTCGCCAAGGATGCCAACGGCAACTATGTCACGGCTCGCTATCAGATGGCTGACGGCTCCTTCTGGGAAAAGACCGTCGACAACTTCTGGCAGAATCATAACATCCTTTCTGCCTCGTGGAATATCAACGACAAGTGGGGCACCTCTGCCTCGCTGCACTATACCTACGGCTATGGCTACTACGAGGAGTTCCGTCCTAATAATAAACTCTCGAAGTTCGGATTCACCGTCAACGACGAAGAGGGTAACTTCATTAAGCGTTCCGACTTCGTGCGGAAGAAGGGTCTGACACAGCACAGTTATGGACTCGTGTGGAATGCCAACTACAAGGATGAGTCGTGGGACATCATCGGTGGACTCTCCATCCAGAATTTCGACGGCAACCACTTCGGCTACGTCAATTATGTCGGAAATAAGGTTGTACGCGACTATCTGATATGGTTGGAGGAAACCAATACAGGACACGCCGTGAAGGATGTGAACTTTAAATATTACGACTCTGATGCCCACAAACTCGATGGCAATGTCTATCTGAAAGCCGCCTATCATATCAATGAGCAGTGGGATGTGTTCGGCGATATCCAGTACCGTCATGTGGGTTACAAGACGGACGGCATCAATGATAAGTTCTATGAGGAGGGTAGCAGATACTATAACCATCTGCTCGACATCAATCAGAAGTACGACTTCTTCAACCCCAAGGCAGGTTTTTCGTGGAGTCTCGACGGACACCGTGTCTATGGTTCCATAGCCATGAGTCATCGTGAGCCGGAGCGTAATAATTTCACGGATAATGGCTCCTATCCTGCCCCCAAGGCAGAGTCGTTGCTCGACTTCGAACTGGGCTACACCTACACCAGCGACATCTGGCAGATAGGCGTCAACGGCTACTATATGAAGTACAATGACCAGTTTGTGCAGACGGGCGAACTGAGTGACATCGGCGAGAACCTCACCACGAACATTAAGGATTCCTATCGCCTTGGTGTCGAACTCCAGGCAGGGGTCAACATCACCCCGTGGCTCGCCCTCGAGGGTAATGCCGCCCTGAGCAGCAATAAGATCAAGGACTTCGACGAGGTGGTGGAAGATTGGGATAACGGCTCGCAGACCATCCACTACGATAACTCCACGCTGGCCTTCTCGCCATCGGCTATCCTCAACGGCTTTGTCAACTTCCACTATAGGGGTGTTCAGGCCGTCTGGCACATGAACCATGTATCGCGCCAGTATCTCGACAATACGGAGTGTAAGGATCGTTCACTGCCGGCATATACCGTTGCCAATGCCTCGCTGAGTTACACGCTGAAGCCAAAGAAAGTGCTGAAGGAGTGCATCTTCGGTCTGAACTTCAATAATATCTTCAACCAGCGTTATGCCGCCAGTGGATGGGTCTATTCTGCCATCTATGCCAGTGGGGGGCATCCCAACGACAACCGTTACTACCAGATCGGCTTCATTCCCATGGCGGGATTCACCATGCAGGGGAATGTGACGCTGAGATTTTAGCCACAGATTTCACAGATTAACACAGATTGTATGGACTTCCTGACTGCACATTGGCTCGACATCGTGACGACGGTTTTAGGGCTGGCGTATATCCTCTTAGAATATAAGGCTAGTATATGGATGTGGGTTGTGGGTTTCGCCATGCAGGCCCTCGGCATCGTGCTCTATTATCAGAAGGGCCTCTATGCCGACTGTGGCATGGAGTTTTACTATCTTTCGATGACTGTCTATGGTTATTGGAAGTGGATATCTAAATCTCCCCGCCATCCGGCGGGGGATTTACGAATCCGGCATTTCCCGAAGCGCCTTGTGCTTCCTTGGCTGGCGCTGATATCTGCCGTTTGGGGGATTATCTACTGGTTGCTTGTGACCTTTACTAACAGCAATGTGCCATTAGCCGATAGTTTTACGACCGCTCTCAGCATTGTCGGCATCTGGGCTCTGGCACATAAGTACTTGGAACAATGGTTCATTTGGATTGCCGTCGATGTGGTGACGTGCGCACTCTATTTCTACAAGGACATCCCCTTCAAGGCGTCGCTTTATGCTCTTTACGTCGTTATTGCTGTCTTCGGCTATATAAAGTGGCGGCGTATGATGCAAGCATCGACAGAACCAACACCCCAAAGATAATTAGAAGTGAAGTAGTGGTGGGTACCTTGATGCCCCAAAGCACTTCCAACAGCATTTTCACTCCCACGAAACTCAGGATGATACCCAGACCGTAGTTCAGGTATTGGAAATATTTTGCGATGGCAGCTAGTGCGAAGTAGAGTGCCCGCAGTCCGAGAATGGCGAAGATGTTTGACGTTAGCACGATAAACGGATCTCTCGATACGGAGAACACAGCGGGGATTGAATCCACAGCAAATGCCACATCCGTCGTCTCAATCACAAGCAGTGCGATGAATACCGGTGTTGCCAATCGCTTGCCGTTCTCCTTGATGAAGAACTTATCCTCGTGCATCTGGTCTGTTACAGGGAAGAACCGCTTGAACAGTTTCACGATGATATTTCCAGAGGGATCGACCTCTTCGTCACCTTTGTGACCGAACATCTTGAAGCCCGTGTAGATGAGGAATATACCGAAGATGCCCAGTATCCACTCAAAGCGCTGCACCATCGCTGCGCCTGCAAAAATAAAAATGCTACGCAGTACCAGAGCACCGAAGATGCCCCAGAAAAGCACCTCATGCTGGTATTTCCGTTGGATACCGAAGAACGAGAAGAGCATCAGAAATACGAAGAGATTATCCATCGACAGCGACTTCTCTATCAGATAGCCCGCCAGAAACTCCATCGCTTTGTCTGTGCCCTCGTAGTGCCAGATGCCGGCACAGAAGATGAGTGACACACCTATCCAGACGGCTGTCATCTTCAGTGCCTCACCCACGCTCACCTCGTGCTGCCCTTTCCGTCCGAACATCTTCAGGTCGGCCAGCAACATCAGGATGACTAGTACATAAAATAATATCCACGCCCACAAGGGCATACTGATTACTTCCATATCGGGTGCAAAATTACAAAATTTCAACGATATTCTTTGTGATTTGCAGCTTTTTTTGTAATTTTGCAGCGTTAACGTTGAAAGATATGAAGAACATTCAGATAGAAGAAGTTCCGTTATTGAAGATTGCTGTCAGTTTGATGGCGGGCATCGTCGTAGGGCAGTCTGTGACAGTCGGCGCATATTGGCTACTGACAACACTGGTAGTACTGCTGGCATTGGCTCTGTTGCTGTGGCGACAGGCCCATTGGCAGTCCGTAGCCATCGCACTGTGCTTCGTTGCCTTGGGCTGGTTGCTGATGAAACGACAGAAAGACAGCCTACGTGTGACGTGGCCTGAGGATGAGGTTCGTTATGAGGCGGTGGTCATCTCCGAACCACAAGAAAAGCCCAAAACGATTGCTGTAGATATTTTGTTACCAGAGAGCGGACGGAAATTAAAAGCGTATCTCTATAAGGACCAGTGGAGCCGCAACCTGCAGATTGGTGACGGTTTGCGCATCCAATCGCGTATCGATCCCAACGACGAGTGGCACCGAGGTACTTTCGACTATCGTCGCTATCTGGAGACGCATGGTTTCACGGGACATACCTTCATTGCCAGTTGGAAGTGGCAGAAGGCAGAGATATCTCTGAAGGGCCTTTCCCACTTGGAGCGTACCCGTTTCTTCTTCCTCAGGCTCCGCCACCGTTTCCTTGCCCGTCTTAGTGCTGTCAGGGCAGAAAACGATGCCTATAGCGTTATTGCTGCGATGACCCTTGGCGACAAGTCGGCCCTTACACAAGACCTCAAGGATGTCTATGCCGTTACTGGTGCCTCCCACGTCCTTGCCCTGAGTGGTCTCCACCTCGGCATCATCTATAGTCTGCTCTCCCTCTTGTCAGTTGGCAGAAAACGGTTCAGTATTCACTTTTCACTTCTCACTATTATTGTTCTTTGGGCCTATGTATTCCTCGTGGGTATGCCTGTCAGCGTGGTTCGCTCAGCACTGATGCTGAGTCTCTATGCCCTGTTGTCTCTCGGCCACCGTGATAAAATGTCTGTCAATACCCTCGCCTTCGCTGCCATCGTCCTGCTTCTGATGAATCCCTTGTCGCTGTTCGATGTGGGTTTCCAGTTGTCGTTTATGTCGGTGCTGTTTATCGTCGTATGGGTGCCGCTGCTCTTGGACGTCTTTCCTGCTGACTATCTTCAGGCGCACCGCCTTGTGCACTGGTTCTGTGCGATGTCTGCCGTCTCTATCGCTGCCCAGATGGGCTGTGCTCCCCTCATAGCCTATTATTTCGGACGTTTCTCCACCTGGTTCCTGCTTACTAACTTTATTGTTGTTCCTGCTGCCACCCTCATCCTCTGGTTTGCGCCCATCGCCCTGCTTATTCCCTCACTTGCGTACCTATTATTATATATAGTCGCAAGACTCAATACCGTCCTGACGCTACTCGCCGCCCTTCCCTTCGCCAGCATCGACGGCCTTTGTCCCACTGCCCTCCAGATCGTGATGGTCTATGTCATCCTCATAGCCCTCTATCTGCTTGCAACCAGACTTCAAAAGGGAAGATAAGACTTTTCCCAGAACTTCCTCGGCTAATATGAGAAATTATTCTATTTATTTGGTGGTTTCGCTGGAAAAGTGTACTTTTGCAGAAGTATTTGTAACAGTATCATTATGGATTCAATGATGTTCTTAGGATTCAGCCTTGACGCGTGGATTACCATCGTTACGGTGTTGGGTATGTTCAGCATCCTGCTGTTTACCAAATTGCGCTCCGATATTGTGTTTCTCGGAGCCATCGGCGTGCTTTACGTGACGGGAGTGCTTGACACAAAGGAGGCCTTCTCAGGCTTTAGTGGCACGTCGGTTATCACCGTCGGTGTCTTGTTTGTGGTGGTTGCGGGTTTGATGCATACTGGTGTGTTGCAGTGTATTGTGAAACTTCTGCTCGGCACCCCTAACAGTTACTCGAAGGCGGTGACGCGCCTGATGCTGCCGGTGGCCGTGCTCAGTTCGTTCCTCAGCAATACCACTGTCGTGGCTCTCTTTGTGAACATTGTCAAGATATGGTCGAAGAAACTCGGCATCTCGCCCTCTAAGTTGCTCATTCCGTTGAGTTATGCCTCCGGTATGGGTGGCGTGTGCACCCTTATCGGTACGCCGCCGAACCTGATCATCAGCGGACTCTACGAGGAGCAGACGGGTACGGCGATGAACATCCTGACAACGACCATACCTGGCCTGTTCTGTCTGGCCATCGGTGTGCTGTCGGTCATTGCTATGCGCAAATTGCTGCCTGACCGCAAGGCACCTGAGAGTGAATTTGAGTCAACGGGTGAATACACTGTGGAACTGCAGGTGCCCTCGGATAACAAGCATATTGGTCAGACACTGGGCGAAGCAGGATTGTACCATGTCAAAGGCGGTAGTCTGATAGAACAATACCATTTCGATAATATGCCGTCGCCCATCAGCGAGGATGAGCCCATCATGGGCGGTGACCATCTGGTCTATGCCGGACAGATTGATGAACTGATCGATCTGGCTTGGAGCCATGGGCTGGTAAGTGCCAACCATCATGTTTTTTCTTTGGACGAGATTGACAAGAAACGTAAATTACGCACGGCCTATGTCACCTTTGGCAGCAATCTGATCGGCACTCGGATGGCCGACAACGGATTCGGTGAAAAGAATGATATTATTATCGTAGCTATCTCGCGTCACGGACACCGTATCAAGGAGGTGCCACGCCAAGTGGTGTTGCAGGCTGGCGATACGTTGCTTCTCCTGCTCCCGCCCCACATGAATATGAGTGCGTTGGAGAAAGATCCCAACCTGCATTTCTTCGACTCGGAAGATGTGCCCAACATCGGTACTGGTACAATCGTCTCTACTGTCATCATGATAGCGATGGTGGCCCTCTCTGCTCTTGGTGTGTTGCCCCTGTTGCATTGCGCCTTCCTCGCTGCTGCTGCCATGCTGATTTGCCGTTGCTGTAATGTGGAGCAGGCCATGCGCGCCATCAACTGGGAGATTCTTATGGTCTTCGCTGGTAGTGCCGTGCTTGGCGTTGCTATTCAGAAGACGGGCATAGCTGAGTGGTTGGCAAATGGCATCCTTGATGTCTGTGGTACCAACCCGCTCGTGGTCATGACTGCCGTCTGTTTCGTTGGAACTTTTATCACTGAGTTTATTTCGAATACTGCCGCTGGTGCTATGTTTTTCCCTATCATGTACGAGGCGGCCGAGAAGTTGGGCTACGATCCCTTCCCCTTCCTTGTGGCTCTGATGGTTAGTGTCAGTTCGAGTTTTGCTACGCCGATTGGTTCGCCTACGCACATGCTGGTCTATGGCCCGGGTGGCTATCGGTTCAGTGATTTTATGCGTATCGGTCTGCTGATGAACATCATTATCCTCGCAGCGAACATCCTGATAGTGAACATCGTCTATCCCTTGACGCCGATACAGTAGGACAGCAGTGGGATAGTGATCATAGAGAGAAGGGTGGTAATGAAGGTGACTTCAGTAATGAAGGTCGTATCCTTGCCGTGACGCAGACAGAGGATGGTGCCGTAGGTGGCTACAGGCATGGCGATGACCAGCGTGTTGAGGCTGACGACGAATGGCGAGAATCCCAGCGCGCTACAAAGATAATGGATGGCTATCGGCAATAGTGCCAAACGGAAAATGGCGGTAGCATAGACGGGACGGCTACCGAGTAGGGCACGGGGCGATAGGTTGGACATTGACGAACCTACTATGAGCAGGGCGGCGGGTACGGTGATGTTGCCGAGCATCGTCAACGGTTGACTGATGAAGGCAGGGATATCACGAATCTCCAAGGCAACGATGCCCATCGTCACGTAGGCGGCAAGCATCGGGGTGGAGTAGAGCACCTTTTTCTGAAATTTACTGCCTTCTACCTCGCTCTTCCCTGTAATCAGCATGGTGCCAATGGTGAAG
>CAJODF010000078.1 GCA_905233555.1 uncultured Prevotella sp.
GTCATTGATGTACTATTTGAGAGCAAAGGTACTAACAAATGGCGAGAAATAAGCAATTAAACTAATTTTTCAACACAGGGTTTTGCAAGTGACCCGAAAGTCTAAGGGTAACAAGTACAAAGCCTAAGGGTAACAGGGAGAGAACCCCTATGTCTCCATCGTTTGCCTATACGCAAACGATCTGTCGCCTATACCCAAACGATTGTTCGCCTATACGCAAACGATCGTGCGCCTATACGCAAATTGAAACGTTTTTCTGAGATATCAATTTCAATGTCATAAAAAGGAAAGACCGCGGGACTCACGTCCTGCGGTCTTCTTTTCTCTCAATTAAGTTCGTTGTGACTAACTATTAAGCAACAGTGTCAGCAGCGGCTGTGTCAGCAGCAACAGTGTCAGCACCCAGAGTGTCAACAACCTCCTCGATAGAGTCAGTGTCAGTGGCGGGAGCCTGCTGAGCCTGATTACCACAAGATGCGAAAGAAATAGCTGCAACAGCTACGAACATAAATACTAATTTCTTCATTTTTCTAATGCTTTTAAATCTGTAAAACAATCATTTGTTTATTAAAACGCTGCAAAGGGTCGTATCATTTTTTTTGTTTTTTTTTAGGTCGTTTTTGTAACTTTTTCGCAAATACTTGTAAATCAGCGAAATACGAAATGTTAAAAATCATTCAATTTTGGGAAAATGCGAATAATTGCTCAAAATTTGCTGTATTTGGGAAAAAAATACTACCTTTGTGCTCGCAAACATATAAAGATATAATTGCAAATAGAAAAAATAGTTAAAAATGATTGATTCTTCGGCCTTTCAAGGTAAGACGGCAGCCTATTATACCCTCGGATGCAAGTTGAACTTCTCTGAGACATCAACCTTTGGGAAGATGCTTCAGGAGATGGGCGTGCAGACGGTACAAAAGGGAGAGCGGGCTGACATCTGTCTGATCAACACCTGTTCTGTGACGGAGGTTGCTGACCAGAAGTGTCGTCAGGCGATTCGTCGGATGGTGCGAGAGAATCCTGGGGCCTTTGTAGTGGTGACGGGATGCTATGCGCAGTTGGAAGCCGAAGAAGTGGCAAAGATAGATGGCGTCAGTCTGGTGTTAGGTTCGAACGAAAAGGCTAATCTGATACAGTTCCTTTCTGATGCGTGGACGAATGAGAGGAAAGAGAATACCTATATTCTCCGAGAGAAGACGAAAGATATTAAGTCCTTTGCGCCATCGTGCTCACGAGGCAACAGAACCAGGTATTTCCTGAAAGTGCAGGATGGCTGCGACTATTTCTGTACGTATTGCACCATCCCATACGCCAGAGGGTTCTCGAGGAATCCGACGATTACCTCTCTGGTGAAGCAGGCTGAAAAGGCTGCGCAGGAAGGTGGCAAGGAGATCGTATTGACTGGTGTGAATATCGGCGACTTTGGTAAGACGACAGGTGAACTGTTTATCGACCTCGTGAAAGCACTCGATGGGGTGGAGGGTATCAGCCGCTATCGGATCAGTTCGCTGGAGCCGGATTTGTTGTCGGATGAACTGATTGACTTTTGTGCACAGAGTAGGGCTTTTATGCCGCACTTTCATATTCCTTTGCAGAGTGGGAGCGATACGGTACTGAAACTGATGCACAGACATTACGATGCCCAGTTGTTTGCTGATAAGATACGCAGGATCAAGTCTGTGATGCCTGATGCGTTTATCGGTGTGGATGTGATGGTGGGCTGTCGTGGAGAGACACCCGAGTGTTTCGAGGACACGTATGAGTTCCTAAATGGACTCGATGTGACGCAGTTGCACGTGTTCCCTTATTCCGAGCGGCCTGGTACATCAGCCCTCAGTATTCCGTATGTAGTGAGCGAGAAGGATAAGAAACTGCGTTCGAAGCGCTTACTTGATCTTTCGGACGAAAAGACGGTGGCTTTCTATCAAGGATTTGAGGGACAGGAGGCTGAGGTGCTCTTCGAGAAGGCCCCAAGGGGAAGGGCGATGCATGGGTTCACCAAGAACTATATCCGAGTGGAGTTGCCAGCAAAGGAAGCAGACGCAACTCTCGACAACCAGATTGTAAAAGTGAGACTAGGTGCACTGACTCCTGACAAACAGGCATTGAGGTGCTCTATTATATAAATAATGTACGCGCGTATGGAAAAGTTGGCAATCGTGATATTGAATTGGAATGGAGAGAAGATGCTCAAGGAGTATCTGCCCTCCGTGTTGCAATATTCGAGGGATGATGCGACGATTTATGTGGCTGACAATGCCTCGACAGACGATTCGTTGACGATGCTACGCGAACATTTCCCTGAGGTGAAGTTGATAGAACTGGAAAAGAACTGGGGATTTGCCGAAGGATATAACAAAGCCCTTCACCAGATAGAGGCTACGTATTTCTTATTGTTGAATTCCGATATAGAGGTGACCCACCATTGGCTGACGCCGATGATTGAACTCTTGGATACGCATGAGGATATCGCTGCCTGTCAGCCCAAACTGTTGAGTATCTTCGACAAGGACGCATTTGAATATGCTGGTGCTTGTGGCGGATTCCTCGATAAGTATGGTTATCCCTTTTGTAGGGGTCGGATCTTCGAGACAGTGGAGCAGGATAACGGACAGTACGACTATCAGCAGGATATACTCTGGGCGACTGGGGCTGCACTGATGATCCGTTCGAAGGACTATTGGGAGGCAGGTGGACTCGATGCACGTTTCTTTGCACACAACGAGGAGATAGACCTCTGTTGGCGGTTGCGTATCCGAGGACGACGGATTGTGTGCATTCCAGAGAGTCAGGTCTATCACGTTGGAGGCGGCACATTGCCGAAGAGTAATCCCATGAAGACCTTCTTGAACTTCCGTAACAACCTGACAATGCTCTATAAGTGTCTGCCTGAGGAGGATTTGAAGTCCGTGATGCGCTGGCGCTGGTGGTTGGACTATCTCGCTGCTTGGGAGATGCTGATCCTAAAAAGAAACGTGGGAGATTTCAAGGCTGTGTATCGGGCTCGCCATGCTTTTAAGCGTTGGAAGAAGGATTTTGAGGAAGATCGTCGTCAGATTCAGGCTAGTCGGGTGGAGAAAGAAATCCCAGAACGAGGACGCTTTTCCCTGCTTTGGCAATATTACATAAAAGGACGAAAAACGTTTGATTCCATAGACAGTTTTTTACACAAATAAACTAAAATGTGCAATTTTGAGCCTTTATTTTAAAATTTTTAGGTTAAAATTTGGTATTTACAATAATTTTAAGTAAATTTGCAGAAATTTTAAACTAAAAGAATATAAAGAGGCTTTTTTAGTAAGTGCGTAAGATATACTTCATACTGTTTGTTATGATGCTAGGATGCATCGGCTGTGAATGGCAACTGAAGACTGACGAATCAGAGTCGGATGTTGTCATCGAACGCTATGATCGTATCCAGAGCCTATATCTGACCACGAGTGATTTCTCGGCCCTTCAGGAGATGAACATCACATACCCGGAGCAGACCAGAACGCTGATTGAGGATGTTCTACGCATTGGTAAGGTAAATGATTCACAGATCAACACCAAATTCTTGCGTTTCTATCAGGATTCCACATTGCAGGTACTTATCAACGAGGCAGAGCAGCAATATGCGAACATGGACGATATTAACGAGGAGATGACGCAGGCCTTCAAGTACTTGAAGAAGGAAATTCCGAATATGGAGATTCCGAAGGTCTATGCGCAGATTGGATCGTTGGACCAGAGTGTGATTGTAGGCAACGGGATGATTGGTATCTGTTTGGACAAATATCTTGGTGCAGAATACGATCTCTACCTGAGGCCGGAATATGGCTATTCGTTGGAACAGCGCAAGATGATGCAACGCCAGTATATCGTGCCGGACTGTATTGGTTTCTATCTGTTGAGCCTGTATCCCATGCCTTTCGATAAACCGATGAGTCAGGAAGAGCGCGACATCCACATGGGCCGGATTCAGTGGGTGGTCAATAAAGCTATAGGACGTGATATCTTTGACTCGACCTTTATGCAGAAAGTCGGAAAATTCATGAAAAACCATAAGGATATGGGGATTGAGCAGTTGCTCAACGGAACGAAATATTCAGATTTCTTGGGACTTTGAAAAAAAAATGCTATCTTTGCACGGTCTAAAAAGATAAGATTATGGCAAAGAAGTGTTTTGGATTAGTGGCCGCCTTGCTGGTGCTCACAATGAGTCAGGTACAGGCAGGTGACAAACTGAGTTTAAGGGACATCACACGGGGAGAGTTTCGGGCAGAGTCGATGACGGAAGTTCATCCGATGGACGACGGAGAAACGTATGCCCAAATCAGTGATGATGGCAAACGTATTGTGACTTATTCATTCAAGACGGGTAAGCAAGTGGGCGTGCTCTTTGATGCTGCAACGGCACGGGGAGCTAACATCAGTCGCGTGCAGGGTTATATCGTCAGTCCTGATGGTCGCAGACTGCTGATCCAGACGAATACAAAGCCGATTTATCGCCATTCGTTTACGGCAGAGTATTACATCTTTATGATCCAGAACAACAAGTTGGAACCGCTCTCCGATGGAGGTCCGCAACAGACACCAGTATTCTCGCCAGATGGCAACCAGATTGCTTTCGTGCGTGACAATAATATTCACCTCGTCAAACTGCTTTACGATAATGCCGAGAGTCAGGTGACGAAGGACGGGAAGCGCAACGAAATCATCAACGGCATCCCAGATTGGGTCTATGAAGAGGAGTTTTCCACGAATTCGTCAATGGTGTTCTCTGCCGACTCAAAGCAGATAGTATGGATTCGTTACGACGAGACCGCTGTGCCGCAGTATGCCATGCAGTTGTTCAAGGGGCTGGCTCCTGAGCGCGAGGCGTATCGTGACTATCCTGGCGACTATACCTATAAATACCCTATACCAGGCAAGCGGAATGCAAAAGTAAAGGTGCTCTCGTACGACATCCAGAGTCACCAGACGCGCACTATTGATCTGCCTTTGGATGCCGATGGCTATATCCCTCGTATCAAGGCAACATCTGATCCGGAGAAGATTGCCATCTTCACGTTGAACCGCCATCAGGACGACATGAAGATCTATATGGCCAATCCTCTCTCGACGGTTGCCAAATTGATTATTGAGGATAAGATCGACAAATATGTGAAGGAGGAAACCTTCGAGGATGTGCAGATTACCGACAACCATATCCTCCTGCCCAGCGAACGCGATGGTTACAACCATCTTTATCTCTATAATCTCAATGGTCAGCAGTTGCGTCAGATTGTAGCCGACAAGTATGTGGTGAAGAGTGTTTATGGTTTCGACGAGGTGACAGGCGATGCTTATTTCGCTGCTAATCCGAAAGGAGCTACCGACCAGCAGGTGATGGTGGCCCGTCAGAATGGTAAGATTGAGACACTCTCGCAGAAGGACGGCGTGAACAATGCCATTTTCAGCAAGAACTTCAAATACTTCATCAATATCTGGAGCGATCTCGACAATCCCGCCCAATATGCCCTCTGCCAGAATAACGGCAAGGTTTTGGCTACGCTTCTCGACAACCATGAACTCAAGCAGAAACTCGCTGCCTACGATCTTGGCAAGAAAGAACTCTTCCAGTTTACTACCTCTGAGGGCGTAACGCTGAACGGCTGGATGGTAAAACCGAAGGACTTTGATGCCTCGAAGCGCTATCCTGTGATTATGTATCAGTATGGCGGTCCGGGCAACCAGCAGGTGCTCAATCAGTGGGGCATTGGTATGAGTGGCAGCGGTGCCATCCTCGAACAGTATCTCTGTCAGCAGGGGTATATCTGCGTCTGTGTTGATAATCGTGGTACTGGTGGACGGGGCGCTGAGTTTGAGAAGTGTACCTATCTCCGTCTGGGTGAACTGGAGTCAAAGGATCAGGTGGAGACAGCTATCTGGCTCGGACAGCAGAGTTATGTCGATAAGAATCGCATCGGTATCTGGGGCTGGTCGTACGGCGGATGGAATACACTAATGTCGATGTCAGAGGGAAGGCCTGTTTTCAAGGCGGGGGTAGCAATCGCACCACCTACCAACTGGCGTTTCTATGACACCATCTATACGGAACGTTATATGCGTACGCCACAGGAGAATCCAAAGGGCTATGACGAGGTGAATCCCATCGCCCGCGCTGGCCAGTTGCACGGAGCTTTGCTTATCTGTCACGGTCTGGCCGACGACAATGTGCATTATCAGAATTCTGCAGAATATGTCGAGGCGCTGGTACAGGCCGATAAGGACTTCCGCCAGTTGGTCTATACAAACCGCAACCACAGCATCTTCGGTGGCAATACGCGTAACCACCTGTTCCGACAGGCTATCAACCACTTCAACGCCGAACTGAAATAACAATTAACCCCTGCCAAACGGCAGGGGTTAGTTTTTATCTGAATAAAAGTATCTCTTAGTATGCGAAGAGAGGATATTCCTTCATTTTCTCGTTCACACGAGCACGTACGCTGGCAATTACCTGCTCGTTCTCAGGATCGTTGAGCACCTCTTCAATCCAGGCAGCAATCTGCACCATCAAGTCTTCCTTAGCACCACGGGTGGTGATGGCAGGAGTACCGAGACGGATACCAGAAGTCTGGAAGGCACTACGGCTGTCGAACGGCACCATGTTCTTGTTTACGGTGATGTCGGCAGCGACAAGAGCATTCTCTGCTACCTTACCAGTCAGGTCAGGATACTTCGAACGCAAGTCAACAAGCATAGAGTGGTTGTCTGTACCACCGCTGACGATGCCGAAGCCACGCTTCACGAGTTCCTCGGCGAGTATCTTGGCATTCTTCTGAACCTGCTTGGCCCACTCCTTGAACTCGGGCTGCAGGGCTTCGCCGAAAGCAACAGCCTTGGCAGCAATTACGTGCTCCAACGGACCGCCCTGCTGTCCAGGGAAGACGGCAGAGTTGAGCAATGTTGACATCATCTTCACGACACCCTTCGGAGTCTTGTAGCCCCAGGGGTTCTCAAAGTCCTTACCCATCAGGATGATACCGCCACGAGGACCACGCAGGGTCTTGTGGGTGGTAGAGGTCACGATGTGAGCCCACTTCACGGGGTTCTCCAACAGACCGGCTGCAATCAGACCTGCGGGGTGAGCCATGTCAATCATCAGCAGGGCACCCACCTTGTCGGCAATCTCACGCATCCGCTTGTAGTCCCACTCGCGGCTGTAAGCCGAGCCACCACCGATAATCAACTTCGGCTTGTGTTCTAGGGCCAGTTGCTCCATTTCGTCGTAATCGACGCGGCCAGTCTCCTTGTTCAGGTTGTAGCCGATGGGGTTGTAGATGATACCAGAGGTATTGACATGTGAACCGTGGGAGAGGTGACCACCGTGGTCGAGATTTAATCCCATAAAGGTATCGCCGGGCTTCAACACTGCCAACAGAACGGCAGCATTAGCCTGTGCGCCGGAGTGGGGCTGCACGTTGGCATACTCGGCTCCGAAAAGTTTGCAGACACGGTCAATGGCCAACTGCTCCACCTCGTCAACTACCTGACAACCACCATAGTAACGGTGTCCAGGATAGCCCTCGGCATACTTGTTGGTCAGGTAGGAGCCCATGGCCTCCATCACCTGGTCGCTTACGAAATTCTCACTGGCAATCAGTTCAATGCCTTTCAACTGGCGCTGATGCTCTTTCTCAATCAACTCAAAGATTGTGTTGTCTCTGGCTTATAGGGTTTAACTTTTCAATTTTTCACCTTTAACAAAGTTCCACCTTGCTGATGTCTTGTTCTTTCTCGCAGTAGTGGCAGGTCAGGATGCCGTCGGCTACGTGGAAGTGGGTTGCCATTGGCTCGTTATTTGTGATGCACTT
Organism: uncultured Prevotella sp.; assembly: GCA_905233555.1. Classification (GTDB taxonomy): domain Bacteria; phylum Bacteroidota; class Bacteroidia; order Bacteroidales; family Bacteroidaceae; genus Prevotella. The sequence goes on from CAJODF010000078.1 coordinate 7,845, forward strand.
GGGGTTGTTGCACTTCACGATGCCCTTGATTTCTTCTGGTGTTTCTACGGTTTTCTTCTCTACCACCTCGTAATCGCGGATGATGTTGAGGATGACCTTCGGCGCTACTACTGAGAGGCGCGAGATCTCATCGTCGGTGAAGAACTTGTTCGACACCTTGATAATGCCCTTATTGCCTACCTTCTGTGAGGGATAGTTGAAACCGATGGTGACAGGCGTCTTCAAATCGAAGAGGCCCAGCAGACTGGCCACTTGGTAGGTTTTCTCTGCGGGTATGTGGTCGATGACGGTGCCGTGCTCAATGGCGGCGACTAAGCGTTCTTTCTTGTTCATCGTATAATTGTTTTATCGTTTCTGACTTCATCGAGACTGATGCCGAGTACATCGCAGAAGATGGCCTCGCGGGCGAAGAGTCCGTTGCCGGCTTGTTGGATATAATAGGCGTGTGGGTTGTCATCCACCTCGTATGCGATTTCATTCACGCGTGGTAGGGGATGAAGTATCTTCATGTTCGGCTTGGCACTCTTTAACATGTCGTTGTTTAGCACATAGACATTTTTCACACGCTCATACTCCATCAGGTCGGAGAAGCGTTCCTTCTGCACACGGGTCATATAGAGGATATCCGCATCGGCGATGATCTTGTCGTTGAAAGCGGTGTGCTCCTGATACTTGATACCGTGCTCCTTACAATAGAGTTTGTATTCCTGTGGCATGGCTAGTTCCTTCGGGGCCACAAAGTGGAACGTGGGGTTGAAGTGGCGCATGGCCATCAGCAGAGAATGGACAGTCCGCCCGTATTTCAGGTCGCCCACCATATATATATTAAGGTTTTCGAGCGTTCCCTGGGTCTTGTAGATGCTGTAAAGGTCGAGCATGCACTGCGAGGGATGCTGGTGGGCACCGTCGCCGGCATTCACGATGGGGATGGGAGCGACTTCCGAAGCATAGACGGCTGCACCTTCGATATAGTGGCGCATCACGATGACATCAGCGTAGTTGGACACCATCAGAATCGTGTCTTTCAGCGTCTCACCCTTCGTGCCGCTGGTGATCTTCGGGTCGGCAAAACCGATCACCCGGGCACCCAGACGGTTGGCGGCTGTCTCGAACGACAGACGGGTACGCGTAGAAGGTTCGAAGAAAAGTGTTGCAACGACTTTTCCTTTCAACAACTCCCTGTTCGGGTGCTTCTCAAACTCTTCTGCCAACTCAATCATGTAGAGAATCTTCTCTTTCGTGAGGTCGGCAATGGTCACAAAATTATGCTTTTCCATTACTGTTTTTTGGATTGATGGCACAAAATTACACCCGATTTCGTGCGATATTTTTGAAGAATTTCGTAATTTTGCACCAAGATAATCAAATTTTGGTATATGAGGAAGTTTTTTGTCCGCTTATTATGGACTCTATTGATATTGTTCGTCTTGGGGGCAGCCGCCGCTTTTTATGCAATTGACGAAGGGTGGATTGGCTATATGCCGCCTATCGAAGACCTGCAGAATCCAATCAACCGTTTCGCCACCCAGATCTATACCAGCGATGGCAAACTGATGGGCACGTGGAACTACAACCGTGAGAACCGTGTGATGGTTGACTATACCAAATTGTCTCCGCATCTTGTTCATGCTTTGGTCGCCACAGAGGATGCGCGTTTCTATGATCACTCGGGTATCGATTTCTATGCTTTGGGACGTGCCATCATCAAGCGCGGTATTATGGGGCAGAAGAGTGCTGGTGGCGGTTCTACCATTACGCAGCAGTTGGCCAAGCAGGTGTGGACTACAGAACGTGCTCAGACCACGCTTGAACGTGTCTTGCAAAAGCCGATAGAGTGGGTGATTGCTGTCAAGTTGGAGCGTAATTATACGAAGGATGAAATCCTGACAATGTATCTGAATTATTTTGACTTTCTGCATAATGCCGTCGGTATCAAGACCGCTTCGAATACCTATTTCAGCAAGGAGCCGATTGACCTGACCGTCAACGAGGCTGCTACACTTATAGGTCTCTGTAAGAACCCTTCCTATTATAATCCTGTGCGCAATCCTGAGCGTAGTAAGGAACGTCGGAATGTGGTGCTCGGACAGATGGTGAAGGCTGGTTATCTGACTCAGGCCGACTATGATAAGTATAGCGCAGAACCTGTTGAACTCCATTTCCATGTAGCCGATCACAAGGATGGTATCGCTACCTATTTCCGTGATTTCCTGCGTCGTTATATGACTGCCAAGAAACCTGAGCGAGCACTCTATGCTTCTTGGAATATGGTTAAGTATCATATAGATTCAATTAACTGGGAATCAGATCCTTTATACGGTTGGTGCAACAAAAACATGAAGCGTAATGGTGAACCTTATAGTATCTATACGGATGGTCTTCGTGTGCATACAACCATCGATTCCAGGATGCAGAAATACGCTGAGCAGGCTGTCTATGAACATGTGGTGAAATACCTTCAGCCCAACTTCAACCAGGGTAAGAAGTCGAAGGCTAACTTCCCTTATTCGAGTTCTTTGAGCAAGCAACAGGTACAACAGATTTTGATGCGTAATGTCCGTCAGTGTGAACGTTACCGTGTGTTGAAAGAGGATGGCGCTTCTGATGCTGAAATCCAGAAATCATTCCAGACACCCGTGCCGATGTCTATCTTTACCTATCATGGGGAAGTGGATACGGTGATGACTCCAATGGATTCGATAAAATATTACAAATCGTTCCTACGTACGGGCTTCATGAGTATCTGTCCACAGAACGGTCATGTGAAGGCATACGTGGGTGGTCTTGACTTCTCTCATTTCGCATACGACATGGTGATGGAGGGTCGTCGTCAGGTCGGTTCTACTATCAAACCGTTCCTTTATTCGTTGGCAATGGAGAATGGCTTCTCGCCCTGCGACCTTGCTCCGAATGTCCAGCAGACCTATATGGTGGCAGGCAGACCGTGGACGCCTCGTAACAGCGGACATGCCCGATATGGTGAGATGGTGACCCTAAAGTGGGGTCTTCAACAGTCCAACAACTGGATTTCCGCCTACCTAATGAGTAAACTCAGTCCGCAGGCATTTGTCGATTTGCTTCACCAGTATGGCATCTCCAATCCGGAGATTCATCCGTCAATGGCACTCTGTTTAGGTCCTTGCGAGATAACGGTAGGTGAGATGGCTAGTGCTTATACAGCCTTTGTGAATCATGGTATTCGTGCTTCCCATATGTTCGTTACCAGAATTGAGGATGGCGAAGGGAATCTTATTGCTCAGTTCTCACCCCGTATGAACGAGGTGATTAGCGAAGAAAGTGCCAATAAGATGCTTTATATGCTCAAGGCTGTTGTCGATGGCGGTACGGCTGGTCGCCTGCGTCACAAGTATAACATGAAAGGTGATTTGGCTGGTAAGACTGGTACCACCAATAATAATAGCGACGCGTGGTTCATGGGTATTACCCCGACGCTAATTAATGCTTGTTGGGTGGGAGGTGATGATCGTGATATTCACTTTGATTCTATGTCAATGGGTCAGGGTGCCACGATGGCGCTGCCTATTTTTGCGCTTTATATGCAGAATGTTTATAAGGATGCTCAATTGGGATATAATGAGAATGCAATCTTTGATTTGCCTTCAGGTTATGACCCCTGTTCGTTCGTCGAAGATGCCCTCGAAGCGAACGATATTGAGGAGATTTTCGAGTAGTCTTATATTATATTAATAAGGTGTAGTTTATTATTTTGTCAATAAAGTCGAAAACTTTCGTTAAAGTTTGAAAAAAGTTGGCATAAAATTTGGATGGTATTGAAATTGTTCGTACCTTTGCATCCGCTTTCGCCCATTTTTGTGGGCGTTTAGTGTGAAAGAGAGTGTTCTTTGATAGATT
>CAJODF010000079.1 GCA_905233555.1 uncultured Prevotella sp.
TACCAAGAAGATTCCTTACTTCGACTTCGAGGTTCCCACACAGCTCAACGGCGTGGCTTGGGGTATTCTCGATCCTCGCGACACCTATCAGAACCGCAATGAGTGGGAAGAGAAGGCTAAGGATCTGGCTGCCCGCTTCATCAAGAACTTCAAGAAGTACGAGGGCAACGAGGCCGGTAAAGCACTTGTCGCTGCAGGACCCAAATTGTAATTTGGGACCGAAAGCAACTTCGCCCTTCGCAGGGCAAGTTGCAGGTCCGAAACTCTAAGTTTTGACTTACATCAAAATAAAGGGCGATTTCTTCGGGAATCGCCTTTTTTTATTGCATATTTCCCCAATAATCATTACCTTTGCACTCACAATCGTGATGATTGCATTGATATTCATTAGGTTTATTAGTTATTAAGGTAAAGATTATGTTATTAGATTTTCAAACAACGGTCATGTTGGGCTGTGTTGCATTGGCAACAATAATAAGCATCGTTACTCTGATGCATACTAACATCCGTTGAAGGAGTGCGGGGTGAGTGATTCATACCGCACTCTTTTTTGTCTTAAAACCCTAAACTAACTTAAAATCGGTCAAATTATGGCATATTTTCTTTAATTATAAGGTAAAAATGGCACGTTTTTGCGGAATTGTGCGTAAATTTGCAGCCAAATTTCAATAATACAGAATTGGATGAATAAAAGATATATCTATACACTATGTCTTATGTTGTCAGTAGTGCTCTGTCTGACGTCATGCCTGAAAGGGGCTGACGACGATTTAGACTATTCATCATACGACGACACAGCCATTACATCCTTTACCCTGACGGCAGTTAACAAAATTACAACTACAACATCCTCTGACGGCACGGAAACCGTCAGCAAGACAACCTTGAACAGTGGACTGCCGATATTCAATATTGACCAATACAACCACAAGATTTACAATCGTGTGCCACTGGCGAAAGAGTGTGACCTCGAACATGTACTTGTCACCATTACCACCAAGCGTAACGGCCAGGTTGGCATCAAGAGCCTGATCAGCGACTCGGTGTTCCAATACATATACACTGACAGTATTGACTTCTCCCAGCCAAGGGTGTTCCGTGTCTTTGCATATAACGGCTCCGGCTATCGTGACTATCAGGTCACCATCAACAAAAAGGGTTCAGAAGAAAACGAAAAAGAGTGGATGCGCGTCGCTGATGGAGCAGATGTCCCCCAAGCGCTCATCCAGGATTTCGTCCTACAGAAGGGTGATAACAATTCATTCCAACTGTCGAAAGATGGTGGTATCACATGGACTGACGAAATGTTAGGCGAAGGTGAGAACGCATCTCTCCTGCCTGAAAGCAGCATCGCATGGGTATCCTTCCCCTACTCTGCCAGTGCCAACACCGACTACGAGTTATTGGCAGGCAATTGTGTGAATGAAGGAGACGCCTGTACCGTCTGGCGTAAGATTGTGGAAAGAGACGCCCCAGAGACCTCAAAATGGGTAAATATTCCGATGGATGATAGCAAGGACTATTATCTGCCGAAGATGGGTTCACTCAGTCTGGTATATTACAACAACAATGTATATGCCATCGGCGATGACGACAAGATCTACAAGAGCCGTGACGGAGGCCTCACCTGGAAGACAACCAACGACTTCACCCTTCCTGAGGAATTAGGAAGTTACCATATCAAGGCAGCCACCAACGAAAGAGGAGAACTCTACTTGATAGACCTCGAAAACGGTGAATTGTGGCGCCTGACCGACGTGTTCGCAGCCCAGTAGGGACAAACTGAAACGCCCATGAGGAGAAGTGAATACAAGAGACAGTGGCAGGTGAGAGTACTGATGTTACTTATCACTTTTCACTTTTCGCTTTTCACTTCAACGGCTCAGGACGAACCTGAATACAGGCTGGAGATTGGAGGTGGAATTGGAGCAGTCACCTATCTGGGCGACTTTAACGGCAACCTGACGAAGGGCATGCAGCCCTGGGGAACCGTGATGGCGAAATACAAGATAAACCCAAGAATGGCTGTGGGGGCAACCCTCGGCTATGGAAGGTTAAAAGGCTCATCCGACCGTGTGACGACTTGGTATCCGCAAGGGCACTATGAGTTCGGCACGAAGATGATTGACGGAGGGCTGCGCTTTGAATACAACTTCTGGCCCTATGGCACAGGGCGCGAATACAGAGGAGCCCAACGGTTGACACCGTATATTGTCCCAGGCTTTGGCATAGCCTATCACGGGGGACCGGACAAAGGCATAGCCGTAAACCTGCCATTAGGTGCAGGTATCAAATACAAGATTGGTGACCGTCTGAACCTGGCTGCTGAATGGAGAATGCATTTCACCCTCAGCGACAAACTCGACGGCGTAACCGACCCCTACGGCATCAAGAGCAGTGGCATCTTCAAGAATACCGACTGCTTCAGCATCCTCCAGATGGCCCTGACCTACGACCTCTGGGCAAAATGCAAAACATGTCACAACGACAGGGACTGAGAAAGGTAAAAAGTTGAAAAAGTAAAAAAGTAAAAAAGATATGACAGCAGAACTGGATAAAAACCGCATTCCCCAGCATATCGCCATTATCATGGACGGTAACGGGCGCTGGGCTACTGACCGTGGACTGGACCGTACCTTCGGACACAAGGAAGGCGTAGAAACCGTGAAGAAGATCACTTCGGAGTGTGCACGACTGGGTGTCAAATACCTGACGCTGTACACCTTCTCCACAGAGAACTGGAACCGTCCGGCCTACGAGATAGAAGCCCTGATGGGACTGGTCCTCAGTTTTGTAGAGATGGATCTGTTTACGGACAACAGCATCAAGTTCCGCATGGTGGGCGACATGGATCGACTGCCCCAGTCGGTACAGGACAAGATCCGCTATATGGAAGACCTGACGAAAGACGGTGAGCGGATGACAGTCATCATGGCCATGAGTTACTCGTCGAAGCAGGAACTGACCAGAGCCACACGCCTGATAGCAGAGGAAGTGAAGAATGGCCAGTTGAAATCGGAAGACATTACCGAGCAGACCATCAACGACCATCTTTATACTAACTTCATGCCCGACCCCGAGTTGCTGATCCGTACAGGCGGTGAACTGCGCATTTCCAACTATCTGCTGTGGCAGTGCGCTTATTCAGAATTCTATTTCTGCAACACCTACTGGCCCGATTTCGACGAGGAAGCCCTGCACAAGGCCATTGCCGACTACCAGAGTCGTCAGCGCCGTTTCGGCAAGACCGAGGCCCAGGTGGAAGCCGAAGAGAAGTGAAAAGGTGAAAAAGTGAAAAGGTGAAAAAAAGAACAATGAATTTGTATAATATAATAAGGTATAAGGCAAAAGGGATATGGATGAAGGCTGTATTGCTTTCACTCTTTCACCTTTTCACCTTTTCACCTTTATTCGCTCAGGACAAGATTATCAACCCTGACATCTCCTATGCCGGAACGCCCCGTTCATGCACCATCGGAGGCATCTCCGTATCAGGTGTGGAAGGCTACGAGGACTACGTACTGACAGGACTGTCTGGACTGACTGTTGGTCAGGAGATCGAAGTACCTGGCACCCAGATTACCGAAGCCGTGAAACGCTACTGGCGCAACGGTCTGTTCTCGAAGGTACAGATCGGTGCCGACTCCATCGTGGGTTCCAAGATTTACCTCCATATTTCCCTGTCATTGCATCCCCGTGTAAGCAATATCAACTACGTCGGTGTGAAGAAGTCGGAACGTGAAGACCTGGAATCGAAACTCGGTATGGTAAAGGGCATGAGTCTGACGCGCAACATTGTTGACCGTGCCAAGATTCTGGCCAAGAGATATTTCGACGAGAAAGGCTACAAGAATGCCGAAATCGACATTACCCAGCATGACGACCCTGCGAACAAGGGGCAGGTGGTTCTGGACGTCAATATCGACAAGAAGGATAAGATGAAGGTCCACGAAATCATCTTTGCAGGTAATGACAAACTCTCTGATGCCAAGATTAAGGGTTCCTTATTCAGCAAAGGTGCTTTCGGTAAGATTCACGAAGCCGGCAAATTCGCGAACTTCTTCAAAGCCAAGAAATTCACTGACGAGCGCTATAAGGAGGCTAAGCAAAAACTCATCGAGAAGTACAACGAACTGGGCTTCCGTGATGCCACCATCCTCGAAGACTCTATCTCGCAGTATGACGACAAGCACGTCAATGTCTATGTCAAGGTGGATGAAGGTGATAAGTATTTCATCCGTGACATCACCTGGGTGGGTAATACTGTTGTTACCACCGACTACCTCAATGCCGTTCTCGGCATGAAGAAGGGCGATGTCTATAACCAGAGACAATTGGACAAACGTCTGAAAGAGGACGAAGATGCTGCTGGCAACTATTATTACAACAATGGTTACGTATTCTCCAGCATCGAACCTGTGGAAGTGAACATCGTAGGCGACTCCATCGACTTGGAGATGCGCGTCATCGAGGGTCCGCAGGCCCGTCTGAACCACGTGCGTATCTACGGTAACGACCGCCTGTATGAAGAGGTGGTGCGTCGCGAACTCCGTACAAAGCCAGGCGACCTGTTCAACAAAGATGCCATCATGCGTACCATCCGTGAAATCGGTACGACGGGATTCTTCGATCCTGAGAAGATTGTGCCTGACATCAAGCCTAATGGTGAGGACGGCACAGTAGATATCGACTGGAAACTGGAGCAGAAATCAAACGACCAGTTGGAGTTCTCTTTGGGTTGGGGACAGACAGGTATCATCGGACGCGTGGGTATCAAGTTCAACAACTTCTCCATCCGCAACCTCTTCGGCAAGAACAAACTGCATCGTGGCATCCTGCCCTACGGCGATGGTGAGCAGTTAGGTTTCAACTTCCAGACCAACGGTTCGTACTACAGTTCGCTGAGTGCAAGTTACGGTACCAACTGGTTTGGTGGCAAGCGTCCTAACTCCCTCAACCTGAGCGTATTCTACTCCAAGCAGAGCGACATCAACAGCAACTACTACAACAATGCCTACTATAACAGCCTCATGATGTACAATTATGGCGGCTATGGCTATGGCAGTTATAATGGCAGCATGATCAACTACGACGCCATGCTCGACGACGACAAGACCATGAAAGTCTTTGGTGTCGCTGTCGGATGGGGTAAACGTCTGCGCTGGCCTGACGACTATTTCAATTTCTCAGCACAGATCGGCTATACCCGTTATATGCTGCGTGACTGGAAATACTTCTATATCTCAAACGGTAACTGTAACAACATCAACCTGGGACTGACCCTGTCGCGTGCCTCTACCGACAACCCGCTCTTCCCACGTTACGGTTCTGAATTCTCGGCCTCCGTCACACTGACGCCGCCCTGGTCGCTCTTCGACAATAAAGACTACTCCAAACTGGCCAAGAACTCCCAGTCATCTACCTACGAGAGCGAACTGCAGGATGTGTATCGTTGGATTGAATACCACAAGTGGAAGTTCAAGTCACGTACCTTCACCGCCCTCAGCGAAGGAGCCAAGTGCTTCGTGCTGATGACGCGTGTGGAGTTCGGACTCCTCGGTTCCTACAACAAGGACAAGAAGTCGCCCTTCGAGACCTTCTATGTCGGAGGTGACGGTATGAGCGGCTATTCATACGGCTATTCTGAGGAGACCATTGGTCTGCGAGGCTACGATAACGGCTCTGTATCACAGTCGTCTTACTACGAGGAGATGATGCAGGGCAACAAACTCTCAGCATACAATGCCTACGCTTACGACCGCTTCACGCTGGAACTCCGCTATCCGTTCATGCTGGGTAACACCACCATCTACGGACTCGGCTTCCTCGAAGGTGGTAATGCCTGGGCACAGGCCAAGGAATTCAATCCCTTCAAGATGAAACGTTCTGCCGGACTGGGTGTCCGTATCTATCTCCCGATGGTAGGTCTGATGGGTATCGACTGGGCCTACGGTTTCGACAAGATCTACACCAGTGCCAGTGGAGCCCAGAAGAAGGGAGGCAGCAACTTCCACTTCATCCTCGGACAAGAGTTCTAAGGAGTGAAAAGTGAAGGAGTGAAAAGTGAAAAGTTTATACTAATAATAGATATAAGATGGAAAGAATAATTAATAGGAAAGGAAGCGTGACATGGAAGGTAATCGTGCTTACTGCACTTTTCACTTTTCACTTTTCACTTCTCACTTCTGTTAGCGCCCAGAAATTTGCGCTGGTAGATATGGAATATATCTTCAAGAACATCCCTGCCTACGAACGTGCCAACGAACAGTTGAACCAGGTATCGAAGAAATGGCAGGCAGAGGTCGATGCCCTGACCACAGAGGCCCAGACACTCTACAAGAACTACCAGAACGAGGTCGTCTTCCTCTCCAAGGAACAGAAAAAAGCCAAGCAAGACGCCATTGTTGCCAAGGAGAAAGAGGCTGCCGACCTGAAGAAGAAATACTTTGGCCCAGAGGGCGAACTCTTCAAGAAGCGCACTGCCCTGATGACCCCCATTCAGGAAGAAGTGTATAATGCCATCAAGGACGTGGCCGACTTGCGAGGCTACCAATTGGTGTTGGATCGCGCCAGTGATGCTGGCATCATCTACGGCTCACCCAAGATTGACATCTCCTCGGAGGTACTTGGCAAACTCGGATATTCTAAATAATTGAAAATTAATATTTTAACTTAATAAGAAAAATGAAAAAAATTATCATTTGCGCCATCTGCGCAATCTGCGGTTTCACCACCGCCAACGCACAGGCCAAGTTCGGTCATGTGAATACTCAGGAAATCATCCAGGCCATGCCTGAATACACCAAGGCCAAGAGCGAAATCGACGCCCTGACCGCACAGTACGATGCCGACCTGAAGAGCATGCAGGATGAACTACAGAAGAAGGCTGAGGCTTTCGACAAGGAGCAGGCCACTCTGCCCGAGAACATCAAGCAGCGTCGTAACCAGGAACTGCAGGACATGTATCAGAAGATCCAGCAGAGTTATCAGGACAACCAGATGGCTCTCCAGAAGGCTTCTCAGGACAAGATGCAGGCCATCACCGACGCTATCAAGTCCGTTGGCCAGACTGGCGGTTACGTCTATATCATGGAGATCAACGGTGGTGTACCCTATATCAGCACCACACTCTCTACCGATGTCACTGCACAGGTGAAGACCAAACTCGGCCTGAAGTAATATGAAACGATTAGCATCTGTCGTCATAGCATTGTGTGTTTTCCTGGGCCTGTCGGCTCAGGAAAACAACACTTTCCGTTTCGGCTACCTCAGTTATGAGCAAGCCCTGAAATCTGTGCCTCAGTATGCCATCATGAAAAAACAACTGGCTGATCTCGAGGCCCAATACCAGGCTGAGACCAAGCGGGTGGAAGACGAGTTCAACCGCAAATACGAGGAATTCCTCGAGGGACAGCGTGAGTTTCCCAAGACCATCCTCCAGAAGCGCCAGGTAGAACTTCAGGAACTGATGGAGAAGAATATCGCCTTCAAGGAAGAAGGTCGCCAGGAACTGGCTGCCGCCGAAGAGGAGATGACAGCCCCCATCAAGACCCGTCTCTCTGAAACTATCGCCAAGATTGCCAAGGAACGGGGACTGGCATTCGTCCTTAACACCGACTCCAACGCCTGCCCGTTTATCGACCCCACCATGGGTGAAGACATCAACACGTTTGTGCAGGATGCTCTCAAATAACCCAGGCCCCATCGGCATCTTCGACAGCGGTTATGGCGGCCTGACCATCTTACACGGCATCCGCCAACTGCTTCCCCAATACGATTATCTCTATCTGGGCGACAATGCACGAGCCCCCTACGGACCACGTTCATTCGACGTGGTTTATGAATTTACGCGCCAGGCCGTTGTGAAACTTTTCGAGATGGGTTGCCACCTCGTCATCCTCGGCTGTAACACAGCCTCCGCCAAGGCCCTGCGCACCATCCAACAGCACGATTTGCCCAAGATCGACCCCAATCGTCGTGTGCTGGGCATCATCCGTCCCACGACGGAGATTATCGGCAGCCTCACCTCGTCGCGCCATGTAGGCGTACTCGCCACCGAAGGCACCATCAAGAGCGAGAGTTACACCATAGAAATCCAGAAATTCCATCCTGACATCACCGTCTCAGGCGTCGCCTGTCCCTTCTGGGTACCCCTCGTGGAGTACAACGAGGCCGACTCCCCAGGTGCCGACTACTTCGTCAAGAAGAACATCGACCAGATTATGCGCCTCGACCCCCAGATCGACACCATCATCCTCGGCTGCACCCACTATCCCCTGCTCATGCCGAAGATCCTGAAATACCTCCCTGCAGGTGTACGTGTCATCCCTCAGGGCGAATATGTCGCCGACAGCCTTAAATCTTACTTGGAACGCCACCCACAGATGGAGCAGAAATGCAGCCAGAACGCCTCCGTCCACTATCTCACCACTGAGAATCCAGACAAGTTCAGAGAGCAGGCCCAGATCTTCCTCCACAGCCCCATCGACGTAGAAACCATCACCCTAGGCTAATTGCGGATATACGTCAGAAATCCGTTGTACTAAATCTTTTAGAAGTATTATTATTGATCAGAAGAACATCATTGGCAAGGTGTTCTTACGCTTCTGGGCCAGTTCGCTCTTCATGCGATTGATGGCAGTTTTGAAGAAGAAAGCCACAAGATGCTCGTCCGTACCCTCCGTTCTTATCTGTTTCAGGGCAGAGATATATTCGGAGCGGTCTTCAAGTTTGATAATCAGTAACGGATGACCAGCGCGAAGCAGTATAAAGTTAGAAAGTAGTCTGCCCGTCCTGCCATTACCATCACGGAAAGGATGCAGATACTCATAGTATCCGTGCCATCTGGCAGCAACTACCATAGGATGCTGTCCATCATCAATAGCCCTCTGTGTCGATTCCATCAGTTTTGGCACACGGGCAATCAACTCCTCATGATCTCCAAACACCGTATCGCCAGCAGCCATATCCTCAGTAGTATATTCTCCTGCAATGGCTTCTGGGGCACGATAACTCAACGTATGTTCAGTTACCAGACGATTCACCTCTTTCAGTAAAGCCTCATCAAAGGGATGATCCAGACGGCTCACCATATAGTCGAATGCACGGAAATGGTCTGTCATCTCAGTACACTCCAACAGCGAATGCCCTACAGGAACCATCGCCATTCCTTGTTCACGCAGGATTCTCGTATCATCCACAGTAAACGAATTACCCTCAATGGCACAAGAGTGCGCAGAGAACAGAACCTCGTTGTATTCCATCCACTGCTTCTCACCCATCCTGTCGGCTACCTTCTGCTGATATTTCTGTCGGATGCTTTCGTATTCCTCAATCTCTTTCTCAAACATACGTTACTGATTTTTCGCAAGAACCTCACTTGCAGGTATTCGCTCTATGGTTTTTCCGTCAGAAGATACGATGATATCTTCACCACGCATCGCCTTCTCTTCCAGCATACGCTTCTCGGCAATCTCTAAACCAGATTTCAGTTTCTCCGAAAACTCCCTTACTTCCTTATTCGACATAACTCTGAATCTTTGCAAACGATAATTCTTGATATATGATAGTTTGGGCATTTTTACCGCCACAAGCCACCTGTTTCCTTGGATACCCGCTATTGTCGTAGATATCCCAATAATCCACTTCACTCATAAACAAACGGAAGAAGTTGCGGATTCCAGCAACATACCTACGCCTGATAACTGGCTCTGGTATATTATGCCCTCCTTTAGCCACTCTTTCCGCAACACGTTGTAGGGCCAATTCTGGTGAATTCAGCCAAAAGAAGAGCACCTTCACGCTATATCCTTTTGCCTGCGCCCTGCGAACCAGATTGATATACGACTTTGTGGCAAGAGTCGTCTCAATAGAGAAGGTTTCCTCTTTCTCCAATAGTTCCTCAATGCGTTTTAACATCAGCCTG
>CAJODF010000080.1 GCA_905233555.1 uncultured Prevotella sp.
TACCAACAAATGGGCCAAGATGCGTGCCGATGCAGGTCATCCGAAACCCTTCGGTCTGAAATATCTCGGACTGGGTAACGAGGAGCGCATTTCTCCCGAATTCATCGATAGATTCAAGTATATCTACGAGCGTGTAACGAAGGCGCATCCTGAGATTGTCATCGTGGGTACGGCTGGTCCCGGCTCGCATCCTGGCAATCGCGACTTGGAGGCTGGTTGGAAACTGGCTGAAGAGATTGGTATGCCCATCATCGACGAGCACTACTATGAGCCCAACTCTTACTTCCTCAGCAAGCGCCAGTACGATGCCTATCCCCGTGACCGTAAGACGAAGGTCTATCTGGGCGAGTATGCCGCCAAGGACAAGAAACTCATCGATGGCCTTGCAGAAGGTCTCTATCTGCTCCACGTGGAGCGCAATGGCGATGTGGTCTGCATGACATCCTATGCGCCTCTCTTCGCCAAGAAGGGCACTAACAACTGGAACCCCGACCTGATCTATTTTGACAACGAACGTCCTTACCTCACCTGCAGTTACTATGTGCAGCAGATGTTCGGACAGAGTGCAGGTCAGTACTACTATGGCGACTGCGTCCGCTTCGAGGGCGATGCAGCAGGTGTGCAGCAGCCTCAGGTCGATGTGCACTATGGCCAGTCGGTGGTCCTGAATGTGAAGACCCGCCAACTCTTCGTGAAACTCATCAACGCCAGTGCCGATGCCAAGAAGGCCAACATCAACCTCAGCCGCTTCGGTTTGAAGAAGGTTGGTACCAAGACCACCCTCACCGGCAATGCCCAGGATGAGAACAACTACGATGCCCAGCCCATCGCTCCCAAGACCGAGCAGATCAAGGCCCAGAAGAAATTCTCCCTCGATCTCGCCCCCTACACGATGGTCATGCTGCAGTATCAGTTGTGATCCTATTATATATAATAAGGTATAGTAAGGAGCCAGAATCACATCTGGCTCCTTTTTCATACAGTATCTCCTAAATTGTGGGAATAGTTCTCGCTGGTAGATTGAATAGTTCCCACTGGTAGATTGAATAGTCCCCGATATTCCCACCGTGGGAATATTTTATTCCCAGGCTGGGAACATTTGCGCCCTAGGCAGGGCGCAAAATTTTCCTAGTTAGGTAGCAAAAAAAAAACACACTTACCCCATTTTATTAAAATATCGATAAACGCTGGCAATATACTGGGGTGGATGTTGTTCAAACACTCACCCCAAGACCCAACCAAACACTCACCCAATGACCCACCCTAGAATCTTTTTTGCTCCCAAAAGCGATTGTTAATTTACAGAAATTAACACGAATTTAAGGGTAAAAACTTGCAAACCGCATTTTTATTTTGTATCTTTGCACCTCGAAAAAGGCATGACGCTGTGAGAGACACTTACAAGCCAATCTAGCCTAACCATAAAAACAATTCTATTATGCGTAAAGATCTTACCATTCACGGTGAGGCTCTTGGAGCCTCGCAAGAAGGAATGCTCGCAGTCGAGCAATTCCTCAAAGACAATTACCTCTTCCGCTTCAACGAACTGAGCGGGAAGGTAGAGTATGTAATTTTGCCGTCAGACGATAAACCCGTCTGGCGTGTGCTGACACAGAAGGCACTGAACAGCATCATCATCCGTGCCAAGCGTGAACAAATCTGCGAAAAGGGCAGTCCGAAGACTGACATCGTGGAGTTTGTGCAGTCTGACGAGGTGGAGACGTTCAATCCCATTCAGGATTATCTTACCCATCTGCCTCAGTGGGACGGACAGAACCATGTAGCCCATCTCTTTGGGCGTCTGCCTGGGGTGAGTACGGAACAGTTGGACTTCCTTTCTGTCTGGATTCGCTCTGCTGTGGCCCACTGGCTTCAAATGGACACGCTTCATGGTAATGAGTGCGTGCCTACGCTGATTGGTGCTCAGGGTTGCGGAAAGACAACTTTTGTAGCCCGACTGCTGCCTCCAGAACTTCGTGTCTATTTCTTGGATCACCTGAACCTGTCGAATAAGTTCGATAAGGAGATGGCGCTGACAAACAACCTGATTGTCAACCTCGATGAGTTGGACGCTATCCGTCCCTCTCAGCATGCAGCCTTGAAGCAGACACTCTCTAAGAGTAAGGTCAACGGACGCCCCATCTATGGTGCTTCTCAGGATGACCGTCCTCGCTATGCTTCGTTTGTGGCAACCACCAACAATCCCCATCCGCTGTCAGATGCTACGGGTAGTCGTCGATACATTTGTCTGACGATTCCAGAAGGACAGTTTATTGACAATACGGGTGAGATTGACTACGAGCAACTCTATGCGCAGGTGGTTCATGAGATCAACGACTTGAAGGCATCTTTCTGGTTTAACAATGATCAGGTGGCTCGCATTCAGGAGTTGAACCTGAACTATCTGGAACAGAAGGACATTGCCGAAGTGGTTGAAGCCTGTATCCGCAAGCCCAAGGAGG
This sequence comes from uncultured Prevotella sp., assembly GCA_905233555.1. Taxonomy (GTDB): domain Bacteria; phylum Bacteroidota; class Bacteroidia; order Bacteroidales; family Bacteroidaceae; genus Prevotella. The sequence goes on from CAJODF010000080.1 coordinate 2,463, forward strand.
GAGAACAGGGCATTCGTATGAAGAGCGGCGAGATTGTTGATTTGATTCGTCGCGAGTATCCTTCCATCAAGAACAACCACAGCACCAAGATTCATCTTGGAATGGCGATGAAGGAACTCGGATTTGAGGGTAAGTCTCACGGCAATCAGACCTATTACAGGGTGATTCCCTTGCAGGCAGCCTAAGCCAAAAGGGTGTATGTTGGGGTGAGTGTCAGGTTGAGAGTCGGGGTGGGTGTTTAAGCAACACTCACCCCTTTGTTTTCTGAGAATTATAAGGCGTTCCGAGCAATTGGGGTGAGTCTTTTGTTCAGAGCACAATGGGGTCAGGAACCGCTGTGCATAGGGTGTGGCTGCTGGTTTGGCAGCACTCCTCGCCACAGGTGGCTATTGGTGGTGGAGTCAGGACTCATCTCTTCAAGAAGTGATGGCAGATGCCAGCGAAAAAGCGACAATCATAACCGAAGGGACTGAGGATCAGCATCAGGATGACAATATGAAACAGGAAGAGCCACAAGCGCATCCTGTTGACAAACCGTCAATCCCGCCTAGGAGGAAACACTTTGATAAACTTGTTGCTTTGACCCAGAGCGAATTAACACCCGAGGAAGGTTTTTCTGTGTCAGAAACACATGAGGACGATTCATGCGTGTCTGACGATACCAAAGAATCCCCTCGTGACAATCTCTCTGCGTCACAAGAAAAAGAACAAGAAGTCATTAAAGAACTTGATAGGGAGATCTTCGAATTATCGAAGCGACAAAAACGGTCTGTCAGTGTTGGGCTCTATGCGATGAACGGTTTTGGAGACCAGACAGGCAGAAACGGGGTGTTTATGTCTAACGAGATGCTTCAAAAATACAACACTGTCAACAGCAATTTTATTAGAACAAGGACACCCGTCTATCTGGCCGGCTATGAAGAACGGCAGAAGCACAACCAGCCCCTTTCGTTGGGACTCTCCGCCAGTTATCCGCTGACGGAACGACTTTCGCTGACCTCTGGTATCGTCTTTACCAGATTACATGCCGACTTCCAGTATATCATGCCCACCCATCAGATTAAGAAAGAACAAACGCTCTGTTATCTGGGTATCCCTCTTCAAGTAAATTATCGCCTCTGGAAATATCATGGTCTGAAGGTCTATCTCACCGCTGGCGGTCAAGCCGACTGGAATATCAGCACCAGCCTTAAGAGCAACGGTGTTGTTCAGGAGATGAACAAAGACCGGATGCAATGGTCCGTCAATGGTGCTCTCGGTGTGGAATACGACATCATTCCTCAGTTAGGACTTTACGTAGAACCAGGCATAAAATACTATTTCAACAATGGCAGTCGTGTACAGACCTTCTTTAAAGACAAACCTACAAATTTCAACCTACAACTGGGTCTTCGCTGGAACATAACCAGGTAGTGTCATTTCCGTGAGTATTACTTTATCATTGTTCTGGAGAGCGTTTCAATTTGCGTATAGGCGAACGGTCGTTTGCCTATACGCGCACAATCGTTTGGGTATAGGCGAACGATTGATACTCAGGCATTCTTCCCCTTTTACCCTTAGTACTTTCCCCTGCAAGCATTAATACTTCCCCCTCCAAGTCCTTCTTCCTCCGACAGTAAGGCGGTTACGGTTACAGTTGTAACCATGTAACCGTTTTTCGATTACAACTTGTCTTTATAGTAGACCTTCTTGCCGTTTATCACTTCCTTCAGGGTCTTCCAGTCGCCAGGAACGACTTCGTCGTCTTCGTAGACGTTGATGAGAATATAAAAGCCCTCTTCATCCATCATGGTGTCGATGGTCATCGATGTGCGAGGCCGCTCAAGATTATATTCGTATTCATAAGTTCCGCCCTTGAACATCGTTTCGAAAATCAGTGGCGGGAAGTATTCGTCGGAGCAGATGGTATAGGCCTCCCTGGGATGGTCGGCGATGTACTGGCGGGCACACTCCATAATCTGATGGAGCACCGCCTTGGCCTTATCCTCGGAAGTGAACTTATAGACCGTCAGGTTGTTGTCGCCACGGGCACGCTTGGTCTTCTGGCACCTGAGTTCTCCATAAAACGAAACGTTTTGAGGGTGAAAGACGTCGAATGTGCTGTCGTGCTGGCAATGGATCGTACGACGCTTGATGGTCTTGTCTTTCAGCAACGGGAGAATGGTCTTGTGGAGCGTCTTGACATCAAAATCCTGTGTGGCGCGGAGCGTTGAATCCACAATGGTATTGACCTTGAATTGGCAAACTCCCGTATCATAGCCGAATGATTCCGGATTTTTATGGATTATGTAGCGGAAATGAACCAACGCCGGCATTTTGAACTCATCCATGTGAGTGGTACCCAAATACTTAAAGGCCGTAGGTATGGGGCCATCGGTATAGGAATTGAGTGCGATGGTCGTGATAATGGTATCTTTGCCACCTTGGTGATACTCGTAACTATAACTCTCTGCGGCTTCTTCAGTCAGTTCACTGAGGGTTCTGCGAATCTGCTTGACCGCTTCGCGCTGGTTGCGCTGTTCTGCACGTATGGCACTGTCCATCTTTGCTTCGAGACGACCTTGCTGTCTGTCTTCAAAAAGGCCTAAATCGACGGAATAAATCTTGCGGAGTCCTTCTTCATGCTGATTGCTGAGGGTATAACTCTTCACCAGTCCCTTGGCCTTCAGATAGGCATAGAGGCTCTCTAATTTAGGATTTTCCTGAGCGATACAGCCCAGTTGCAGTGCTGCGAATATGATTAAAGAAATAATACGTTTCATAACTGTTATCTGTTTTGTTGTTTGTTTTAAAAATTGCACATGCCGATCAGTCGTTCGCCTCGCATGCGCATCTGGCGAATCTCTTCTTCAGTACTGATGTCCTCCATCTTCGGCATATCCTTGTTGAGGTTTGCCAGGAGCAGTTCCATCCTCGTCTCCTCGCTCATTTGAACGGGCTCTTCCTGAGGTGCTTCGACGGGCTTTTCCTTGGCAATCTGTCGAGGCCTTCGGGTGGTTGATGCAGGCTTTGAAGGTTGGGGCGTTTCAGTACTGACGTTAGTGGGTTCCGGCGTACTTGTTGTTTGCTGATTCTCTACGGCTTTCGGTGTTTCGACTTTCAGCGTTTCGGCCTTTGCCACAAGTTGGTTTCCTTCTGCCGGATTCTCAGTTGCTGTCTCAGGAGGCATCAGGACCATGATGATAAAGCCAACTACACAGGCTGCGGCCAACCAAGGCCACATCTTGACGATGCGAAGGGGACGAACCTCCTCGCGAGCCTTTTCCAGCACTTCCTGCTTCAAAGTGTCTGATGCCTTAAACTCGCATTGCGGTTTGAGCAATTGCTCGATGTCTTCAAACTCGTTCATATCTGGTCTCCTTTCTTCTTGATTTCTTGTTGGATGTGCATGATAGCATAGCGGTAGCGTGACTTGGCTGTTGCCTCCGGGATGTCTTGCAATTCGGCTATCTGCTTGAATGTCAGGTCGTCGTAACATTTCAGGCGTACTATCTCTGCCTGCTCTGTAGGCAGCGTGTCGAGCAGACGGTTGATTCTGACGAACTCATCGTGGATCTGTCTGTCGCCTTCGCAGACAGGTATTTGTCCTGCCTTTTCGAGCGACACCACTTGGAGTGGTTTCCGTCGGAAATAGTCTGTGCAGGCATTGCTGATGGCTCGGATGACATAGTGCTCCACGCTGTCAATGCTCGTCTTCTCACGCAGGCGTCGGAATACGCTCAGCAGCACCTCCTGCACCACGTCCTCAGCGTCCTCCCTGATACCGATGCGCATATACGCAAAACGGAACAGCCAGTCTTGTCGCTCTACGACAATTCTTTCCAGTTCTGCCAGCATCTGTTCCGTTTCTTTGTTCATGCTCTTTTTTCGTTTTGATGTTTTTGCGCCCCTTTCGGAAGCCTTTCTACAAAACAAGACGCAAAGATAAGAAAAAAGATTTAATTGCTCCCGTTTTTTTGAAAAATAAATAATCACCAAACCTTCCTGGCAAAGAAATGCCCCCGTAGTTCTGAATTTCAGGAACTCGGGGGCAAAATGGCTGATTATTAGTTTTTTAATAATCTTCGACTCACTTTACTTTTATGCCTTGCTGCGTGCCTCAATCTCGCGGCTCATATCATCAAGTTTCTCATCGGTAAGAGGATACTTGTAGATCAGGTAGCCCACGACAAGAAGAAGGATGGCAGGAATGACGGTGGTGAACATCAGAATGGCATTCTGCGCAATTTCGGAGTAATTGGCCAACTTGACATAATAAGCATTTACTGGGGCGCTGATAAAGGAGGCCAGGAATACCACAACAAAGATGCCAAGCACGAGTTGCAGACACTTGTTGGCCTTGAACTCTTGCCACATCTCACCATAAGTAACAGGCTTTTCCGGAGTCGTGGTGATATTTTCCTTGCTGCCCATGAAGCAAAGCATCAGGAGCACGAAACCAACGAGGGCAAACACGGCCGTCACCGTGAACCAGGCCATGGGGTCGGTGGGCAGGGCAGACTCTTCGCTGACGAAGTTAAAGCCGATCCAGCCCATTACCAACGGCGTAATCCAACCGGCA
>CAJODF010000081.1 GCA_905233555.1 uncultured Prevotella sp.
ACAATATACATGCAAAATGTGTAGGCATGTAGGCTGTTTTGCAATTTTTGATTTCATTCGGATAGTCTTAACAACTCATTGGAACCATCCGAACGACTCTTTCAAATAATCCCTTATAGGGTAAAGGAATTATTCGGACGACTCAAAGGAACTATTCGAACACGTCAAAGGGATTATCCGAACAGTTGATCAAGACTATCTGAATAATTTAAATTTATTAATTTAATTAATTAAGAATTCAAACGAGCCCCAGAGAAGCCCTATCTATCGGAAAAAATAATCACATTCTCCAACCCAATAATCCACAATTTCATTTTATTGCAGACGGAGAAAAATGTCCCCCATGATTCATCTAAGTCTTCGTATACGCATAAAATGTATCAAAAACACATTTATTACTTTTTTTTGCCATTTCATACAATTTCTTGTAATGAAGCATTTCTTCCTCTGAGTCCCATTCTGTATTAATATCATATGGACTAATATAATCCCATGAAATAGGACTAAGATGTTCTTTTACAAGTTCCTTTTGTATTTTTTCATATGCAGAGATGGCATCTCTTGATTTAACAAAGACGTATACAAAACCGCCCTTCATTTTTATGTCGTCTAAATAATTATATTCGACACTTGACCAATAGACTTTCATTGTTTCTTTATTTCTTTATTTTTTACTTCCCACTCTATAATGGATGACGTCTTTCTTTTTATTATTATGATTTTCATCATGCAAATGAGGTGTTTGGTTTCCTTTATCTGTCTTAAACTTATTACCTTCTCCTTTTTTATTCTTAGTTTGGTGAGTATACACAATGGTTCCTGACCCCGTTGTGCATCTGACCCCGTTGTGCATTATTGCTTCACAATGACATCGGTCTTCTTGATGAAGAGATAGTCATGGCCTGTGCGCAACTCGTAGTATTCGCCATCGTAGAAGGTATGCTCAAAGTAGGTATCGGCAATAATGGTGCCCTTGTCGACGGAGCAGAACACATCGAGTCCGCCTGTGGCATTATTCTCGCAATAGATGGCAATGATATCCTTGGCTACCAACTTAGGGCCGGCACCAGCCATCCACGTCATCTGCCCCAAATACTTGTTGTAGACCCAGCCCTCGACTTCGTCGACGGCTACCTTGCTCCACGTTTTTCCCTTCTCGATGAGGATGCCGCGCCCCAGTCCATGATCCTGCATCCACAGTTTGCCAATGATCTTGCCTTGCATCGAGGGCTCTGAGCGGACATTCAGGTAGCCGTCATCGCTGACGGCATAGCACACAGTGAATATCTTACCGTTGTCGGCAACGGCCTTGGCACCCTGTACCTGGTACTTGTAGAGGTTGTCATTGTAATCTACCGCATAGAGATACTCACGTCCGTTAGGCTCGGTTTGCAGTTCCAGATACTGTATCTTGTAGGTAAACGGCAACTTGCTCAGCACCTTACCCGTCAACTTATCGAGCATGAAAAGGAACTTCTTCTCACTGGTGAAGCCGTAAGAGCAGAACACGAACTGCGAGTCGAGGATGAAGATATCGTTGCTGGTGAGCCAATCAGTTGACCACACCATCTGACGGCTTTCAGGATTGTAGCAATGGAGTTTCGACCCCTTGCCGTTGACACCGCTAGCATAACTGGGGCAGGCCATATTGAAGAGCAGATTATGGGTATCTGGATCCCAGCGCACATCCTGCACCTCGCAGTAGTCGTTCTGCGCCACCTCGCCCAGGTTGACGGTATAGAGGGGGTGCTCATCCTTGTCGTAGATGACCACAATGAACTTGTAGTTATCGTCACTCATAGGCAGACGATACATGGCGAGCCATCCGATGTCGATACGTTCGGAGATAAACTGCTCCAAGCCCTTAGCCTCCTCAACACGAGGCAGGTATTCATTCTGGTTTTCCTTGCGCAGACGGTAGATGGTGCCGTTGGGTTTGTTTTTCAACGAGATCATCGTTTTCTGCCAGTTGGCACCATAATTCTTCACAGATACCAGACGTTGGGCGCTGGCGACGCCAAGCATCATCATAAAAGCCACAAGGCTGAGAATCATTCTTTTCATAATACTTTTATTTTTTACACAATAGAAATCAAATACAATAGTTTCATAGATTGGCGGCAAGGAATTTGCGGCAGACTTCGATGGGGAGGCCACGACGACGAGCATAGTCGCGGAGTTGATCTTCGCCAATCTTCCCGATAGAGAAATAGCGGGCCTTGGGATGGGCCATCATCAGACCAGAGACACTGGCATGAGGTTTCATGGCACCACTCTCCGTCAGGCGGATGCCAATCTGTTTCATATCCAACAGTTCATCGAGGACGAAGTTCAGGCTAGTGAGGGATAGCCCACAGCAGGACGAATGCCCTGAAACTTCTCTATTTGCATTTCAGCGATTGAGAGGTTTTCGTCCTTGGCATAACCCCAATAGCGCTTCCGCACTTCCTCGTGCATCCGCTCGGCAGTGGCCTCAGCCAGACGGTCGGCCAATAGTTGCATCATCATCTTTTGGTAGGGGTCTGCGTCGAAATCGGTTTCGAGTCCGTGGGAGACGGAAGTGGCAAAAAGGCCGATTTTAGAGGAAAGAGGAAAGAGGAAGGAGGAAGGAGATATGTTTGAAGGCGAAATAAAGTCGGAAAGGCAGAGACAATCGGAACCAGGCTGCTGCTGACGGAGAAGAGGTATTCTCTTTCCACTTTCTTGCGTCCCTTCGGTAGCAAGCGACCTAAGGTCGAGCGCCTCTTTCCACTTTCCACTTAACACAACGATGTCATCGCCATCCGTATTGGCATCAAAGAGTTCGAAAAGTCCAAATGTCTGATAGGTGCCGTCGATCTGGCGCAGAGCCGTTTCTGCCTCCTGACGCAGTTTTTCCTTCTCCGATTCAGGCTTCCCACTCATCCCCCAGGCATGATAGAAATAAGCCCAGTTGATATAGGGTGCAATCTCTGATATCTGATAGGTGATCTTCATCGGAAACTGACAGGCTGACCAATATAATCTGCATCCACTGCGCCATCGGCATAGACGGTATGTCCGTTACAAAGCGTGCGCTCTACCTGCCAAGAGAACTCGTGACCCTCCATCGGACTCCATCCGCACTTACTGAGAATCGTGTCTTTTGTGCACATCCAATGACTATTGGGGCGCACGATGACGATATCTGCCTGATAACCCTCACGCAAGAAACCACGATTCCTCACCTCGAAAAGACTAGCAGGATGGTGGCACATCAATTCCACGAGGCGTTCTAAAGAAAGCACACCCTCATCCACCAATTCAAGCATCGTGACGAGTGAGAATTGTATCATCGGCATCCCACTGGCAGCACGGGCACAGCCGCCCTCTTTCTGAGAGAGCAGATGGGGCGCATGATCCGTACCAATCACAGCAATCCGACCATCATTCAAAGCCTGGCGCAAGGCAGCACGATCCTGTGCGGTCTTGATGGCAGGATTGCACTTGATACGGGTGCCCAGCGTAGCATAGTCGCTGTCGGAGAAATAGAGGTGACTCACGGTGGCCTCTGAAGTGATAAGTGATGAGTGATGAGTGATAAGTTTCAGTTCTTTCGCTGTTGTCAAGTGGGCAATGTGAAGACGGGCCTGATGCTTCTGGGCCAGTTCGACGGCCAGACGGGTACTCTCATAACAAGCCTCCTCACTACGGATTTCCGGATGATGGCTCACCTCAGGATCATCGCCATACTTAAGCTTCGCCTCTGCCATATTACGGTTGATGATGTCCGTATCCTCACAATGCGCCATAATCGGCAGACGGGCAGAAGAGAAGATACGCTCCAACGACTCACGACGATCCACAAGCATATTCCCCGTTGAGGAACCCATAAAGAGTTTGATACCAGGAATACGGTGTGCGTCGAGTTGATCGAAAAGTGCCACATTGTTGTTGGTGGCCCCAAAGAAGAAGCTATAGTTCACATGACTCTTCTGTGCTGCCAACGCAAATTTCTCGTCAAGGGCTTCAAGGGTGGTGGTCTGCGGCACAGTATTGGGCATATCAAAGAAACTGGTTACGCCACCAGCCGCTGCGGCACGACTCTCGCTGTCGATATCCGCTTTCTCCGTCAGTCCTGGCTCACGGAAATGCACATGATCGTCGATGACACCTGGGAGCACAAAACATCCCGAAGCGTCGATGATCTCGTCAGCAACGACTTCGGGACTCGTTTCTCCTTCTACAATCTTGTTTATCTTAGTGTCTTCGACGACTATTAATCCGTCGAATATCTTGCCTTCATTGACAATCCTTCCCCCTTGAATGACTGTCCTCATTTCTGCGGTACATTGGTCAAGGGCGCATGCAGCGAGTCAGGCAGCGCCTGCGGAGCAACTTGCGGCTGAACGGCCTGTTGCGGCACATTATCATCCACCAGTCCGTTCTGTCGCACCTGTATCTCGTTGGCTGTCTGATAGTACTCCTTCACGTATGGATCATCCTTGAAGTTCTTCGTAGCCTTACTCATGATATCCTCTATCTGCGGTGTCAGCACAGGATAGGGGTAATTGCTCGTCATAATCATAAAGACGCCAGGACCGAGCACATTGTCGAAGTTCTCCACGATGAAGTTCGTCACCAACGAGTCTTCACGCTGGGCGATGGTGGCAGCCTCTACGGAGAGTTGCCTGTCGATCGTCTCTTCATCAATACCATCGAGCAGCATCTGACTCTGCTTGTGGGAGAGTTCGTTTATCTCATTGTTCAACTGCGTATGCAATGTGATAAACTCGTATAATTTGTCGTTCAGAGGTGATCCGCTCACCTTCTGACTAGCAACGTCTAATTTGATTTCAATATCTCCCTTCTCCACGACGATGGGCATGATACTCTCATCATCCATGAAGAGATTAGCCATACGGACGGTGTCGAGCAGTCCTGCAAAACGGAACTTGCCATGCACGACATCACAGGAATCGATATTCTTCAATTCCATATCCTTAAAGGCCTTCAGGTATAGTTTGCTTCCATCCAGCGATGAAATCGACGATGAGCCCTGAATATTATAGGACTCAGCACACGATGTCAGCGCCAAGATTGTAATTAGTGCTAATAGAACTCTGCTCATACACATTTGTTTTCGTCTGCAAATGTACGATGTTCTATTGAAGTACAAAAATAAATTTGCGCATTTTAAAACAAATGCGCAAACTTTTATAGTTTTTTTGAAGATGTATCCGCTTCTTTCTCCAATTCGTGGCCGATTCTGTGTATTGTGTATATTTGCAGGATAGCAGCAATCAGCAACACAACCACCCATTTGTTATACACATATTGTATATAGGTGATATAACTCAGTCCTAGGAAATTGCCCTGATTAGCCAACATCAGCAAGGCAGCCACCAGGAATAGGACATCGCTCAGCAACATGATCCTGCGCAGACGACGGATGACGAAATTCTGGCCTTCGTAGCGCTGCAACATCTGCATCGATGCAAAACAAATGGCACCTACGGCAAACACATATGGTGCCAAGCGCCATGCCAACAGAGTGGCACCAGCCCCTACAACCATCAGCAAACCACCAACGAGAAAAATGATGTTTTGTACCTTATTCAGTTGTCTCATTGGTTACAATCGATTTGGGACCACGCTCATCGTCGCTCAGCACGTAGATATCCTCATCGTCGGCCTTCATGAAATAACGCTCTCGAGCAATCTTCTCCATCGCCTTCGGGTCTTTGCTCATCTGACGGATTTGAGTCTGGTCACGTTCAAAGGCAGCATTGTACTTGTCAATCTCCTCTTCCAGTTCACTGATACGACGCTGGTTCTTGAAGTGATTCCAGATACTGTTCTCATCGAGGAACCCCACGACGAGCACACCCAACAAAACGACCACCGTATATTTCAGGGCCGTAGAACGCCATACTTTCAGGGCCAAAGTCTTAATGCTACTTAATACATTCATATTCGTCTGCAAAATTACGAAAAAAAAATCATAGTTCATCATCCATCATCCATATTTTTTCTGGCGGCAGCAAATTTTTCACTTTTCACTCTTCACTTTTCACTATATTTTTGTAACTTTGCACCATAATTTTTCAAAAATAATATGGAATATATCGTTTCGGCACGAAAGTACCGCCCCATCACCTTCGATACGGTTGTCGGACAGGCGGCTCTCACCACCACACTGAAGAATGCCGTGAAGAGTGGAAAACTGGCTCACGCCTACCTCTTCTGCGGCCCTCGTGGTGTGGGAAAGACCACCTGTGCCCGTATCTTCGCCAAGGCCATTAACTGCCAGAATCCTACACCCGACGGCGAAGCCTGCAACGAGTGTGAGAGTTGTCAGTCGTTCAACGAACAACGCTCGCTGAACATCTTTGAACTCGACGCTGCCTCGAACAACAGCGTGGAGCACATCAAGACGCTCATGGAGCAGACGCGCATCCCACCGCAACTCGGCAAGTATAAGGTCTTCATCATCGACGAGGTGCACATGCTCTCCACCTCAGCCTTCAACGCCTTCCTCAAGACGCTGGAGGAGCCGCCCGCACACGTCATCTTCATCCTCGCCACGACGGAGAAACACAAGATCCTGCCCACCATCCTGAGTCGTTGTCAGATCTACGACTTCGAACGGATGACCGTACGCAATACCGTCGATCATCTGAAGCATGTGGCAGAGAAAGAGGGTATCACCTACGAGGAGGAAGCCCTTGCCGTCATAGCCGAAAAGGCGGATGGTGGTATGCGCGACGCCCTGTCGATATTCGATCAGGCGGCTTCCTTCTGTCAAGGCAATATCACCTACCAGAAAGTGATTGAAGACCTGAACGTGCTCGACTCAGAGAACTACTTCCAGATCATCGACCTCTCTATTAATAATAAGGTGAGCGACATCATGGTATTGCTCAACTCGATTATCAATAAGGGCTTCGACGGTGGACTGCTCATTCAGGGCCTCGCCAAACATGTACGCAACGTACTGATGGCCAAGGACCCACAGACACTCCCCCTGCTCGAAGTGAGTGACCAACAGCGCCAGCGTTATCAGGAACAGGCCAAGAAAGCCGAGACCCGATTCCTCTATCAGGCCCTCCGCCTCATGAACCAGTGCGACATCAACTACCGACAGTCTTCGAACAAACGACTATTGGTGGAACTGACACTGATAGAGATTGCGCAGATCACCCAGCCTGACGATACAGCCAGCGCGGGGCGTCGCCCCAAGAGATTAAAATCCCTGTTTAAGAACCTGATACAGCAGTCTCAGCCCAAGACCGCGGCCCCACAGGTAGCCGTGGCTGAGCCTGCTGCATCCCCCAAAACTTCCGAAGTTCCCCAAACGCCCAAAGCCCCAGAAACGCCCAAAGCCCCTGCGAAACCCGCTGCCCCCAAACTCGGCAACATCGGCTTCTCGTGGAGCAACCTTCGTGGTTCCGGCAAGCCCTCAAAGATGAACATCATCCCAGGCAGCATGGGCGACAGCAAAGAACGACAGGCTGCAGAAAACCAACCCTTCACCCAAGAAGATCTGGAACTGCAATGGCTCTCAATGTGCAACCGTATGCCCCAACAGCACAGTGGTATTGGTGCCCGCATGAAAAACATGAACCCTGTCATCACAGAGATGCCACAGATAGAGGTGACAGTCGATAATGAACTCATCAAACAGGAGATGCAGAATATCTATAAGAGTATTCTGAAGACCCTGAAAATCTATCTCCACAACAACGACATTACACTGACCATCCTTGTCAGCGACAAACCTGCCAATAAGAAGATACTCACCCGTCGCGAACAGTTTGAGGAGATGAGCCAAAAAAATCCTGCCGTAGAAGCACTACGACAGGCCTTCGATTTAGAATTGGCCTAAACCAACTTTTCACTTAAATGAGGTTCATTCCCAGCGCCTTGCACTCCTTGCGCATATCGTCGGGCCAGATGCTGGCCTGAATCTCGCCGATATGTCCCTTGTGGAGCAGCACCATACACAGACGACTCTGTCCGATACCACCACCGATTGACAGCGGCAACTGGTCGTTCAGCAGTTTCTGGTGGAAATACAGTTTCTCGCGCTCTTCCTTGCCCTCAATCTTCAACTGACGCAACAATGATTCCTTATCGACACGGATACCCATCGACGAAAGTTCGAACGAACGTCCCAATACAGGATACCAGATCAGGATGTCGCCATTCAGTCCCATCTTGCCGTTTTCAGCCACCGTGCTCCAGTCATCATAGTCGGGTGCACGTCCGTCGTGCTTCTCACCGTTCGACAACTTGCCACCAATACCGATTACAAATACGGCTCCGTAAGCCTCGCAAATGGCGTCTTCACGCTCCTTCGGTGTCTTATTTGGATACATCTTCAAGAGTTCCTCTGCATGGATGAAGTGAATCTTCTCCGGCAGGAAAGGCTTGATCTGTGGATAGGTCTCGCAGGTCAGATACTCCGTACGACGGATAGCAGCATAGATACGCTCCACCACATTCTTCAGGAATCCGAGTGTACGATCCTCCCGACGGATTACAGCCTCCCAGTCCCACTGATCGACATAGAGCGAGTGCAGGTTGTCCAGTTCCTCATCAGCACGGATAGCGTTCATATCCGTATAGATGCCGTAACCTGGTTCTATCTTATACTCCGCCAGCGACAGACGCTTCCACTTAGCCAGTGAGTGAACCACCTCTGCCTGCGCATCGCCCAGATCCTTGATGGGGAACGATACGGCACGCTCCACACCGTTCAGGTCATCGTTGATACCCAGGCCCTTCAACACGAACAAAGGTGCTGTCACACGACGCAGCCTCAACTCTGTCGAGAGGTTCTGCTGGAAGAATTCCTTAATCAGTTTGATGCCCTGTTCCGTCTGCTTCATATCGAGCAGCGCTTCATACTTCAAGGGCTTGATGATTTGTCCCATATTTCAGTTTATGTTTAAATTGGCTGCAAAAATACATAATTATTATCAAATTGCAACTATAATCATAAAAATATTTGCAGAAATTCATCATTTCCTTGATTTTCACTAACAAATTGCATTTGCTTTTCAGCCAAATCGATTCACATTCTCTACTAACATTCCACCGTTCCGTGTCACAAGAAAAGTTAATTTTTCACTTTTCACTTTTCACTTCTCACTTTTTTCTCGTACCTTTGCACTCGCTTTCAAGCACAATGGTCCCGTAGCTTAGCTGAATAGAGCGTCAGATTCCGGTTCTGAAGGTCTTGGGTTTGAATCCCAACGGGATCACACACCGAAAATATCGAGAAACTC
>CAJODF010000082.1 GCA_905233555.1 uncultured Prevotella sp.
TTTTTTCAGATAGTCGGCGTAGGGGGCAGGATTGCCTGTATTCGATTCACCCTGATACCATACGATACCACTGATGGCGTAAGGGGCCAGGGGATAGAGCACGGCATTATAAAGTGTCGTGGGCTGATTCTGTAACGAGACGTCACCGCCAGGACAAGGGGGCATCTCTGCACCAATATGGAACTTCCATGTATTGCCGAGGGGAATCACGTCCTTCGGCAGGGGGTTCTGTGAGAAGCGGTCATCGCCAAAGCAGAGCATATATGGTTTCTCGGGGATGAAATGAACGGCGCCGTTTTTATTGATGAAACGGATGGTAATCACGTTGTCGCCCTCTTGAAGCAGCCCCTCAGGAATGTCGTAGCGGCGAGGTGGGTACTGATAGCCGGTGCTTCCAATCCTTTGACCATTCAAATAGGTGACATCCTGATCATAGAGAGTGCCCAATAACAGACGGGCTGGTTTGCCGGCATGCTCCTTGTCGATGGTAATGTGCTGACGGAGCCAGACGGAACCCGTTCCTCGCCAACTCCAATTGTTCTGGTCGATGGTCTGCCAGTCGTCGTCTTTATATGTGGAAAGTTGATAAGATGATACGCCATCTACCTTGTCCAGCAGTTCACTCCAACGCCTGTTCGCTTCATTATTAGCCTGTGCTTGTGCCCTGACATACTGGTCGTTCTGGTAGAAAGCCAGTCTCTTAATCAGCATGGGATAGTCTTTCATCAGCGAATCAGCACTAATCCATGCCTCAATAGGCGTTCCACCCCAACTGTTGACGATGACCCCCTGTGCCACACCAGTCTTCTCGAACATCCGTTTGCCAAGGAAATAGCCGACGGCAGAGAAAGGCCAGGCATTCTGCTTGTTCAGTGGTTTCCAATTGATGCTCGTGGGACGGATATCGTCCTTCGGGCCGTGAGTGGCCGTCTCGTTCTGCACACGGAACAGTCTGATATTGGGGTTCTCATAGTTATCGACTTCCTGAACATATTGCGGATAGACGCGCTCTATGTGGACATCGATGTTTGACTGTCCTGACAGAAGCCACACATCGCCAATCATTACATTATCGAGGACGAGATCGTTGACCGATAGTTGGTAAGGGCCTCCAGCCTTCATCTTCGGCAGGTCGATGCGCCACTTTCCTTGATTATCGGCCGTGGTGGTATATTGTTTTTTGTTGAACTGGATTGTCACCGATTCGCCGGCATCGGCCTTGCCCCATACGGGAATGGCCTTGCCTCGCTGAAGTACCATTCCTGACTGGAACATCTGTGGGAGGCTGACTTTTGCCTCGACCCATGATGCACACAGGAATGCTGCGACGATAAGAAGTGTTCTATTCATAAAGTCTGTTAGATTTTTGTGCAAATATAGCAAATTCTTGCGTTGAAATGGCGGATTCTTTCTTTTTTCTTTCCAAATGAAACATAACGAAAAGCATCTGTAACATTTCAAAATGGCGCATTCTCCTATTTTTATTAACTTTGCAGCCAGATTGATTTTATGGCTTTAAAGAACGATAAACTGCAGAAAGTCTCATTGGGCGAGAAAGTGGGTTACTCTTTGGGTGACGCCGCTGCTAATCTTGTGTTCCAGATGATGGTCATCTTCCAGTTGAAGTTCTATACCGATGTTTTCGGACTGGATGGTGCTGTGGCAGGCAGTGTTTTGCTGATAGCCAGTCTCTCTGCCATCGTGGTTGATCCCCTTATCGGAATGATGGCCGACAGGACGAATACCCGTTGGGGCAAATTCCGTCCCTGGCTCTTATGGACAGCCATCCCGTTTTGTGTGTTCTATGTCCTTGCGTTCTACAATCCAGGCATCGAGGATAAGGGAATGGTGGCTACGTATGCAACCATCTCCTATCTGTTGCTGATGACGGTCTATTCATTCAACAATGTCCCTTACACTTCGTTGGGTGGCGTTATAACGAGTGATATCAAGGAGCGTACGAGCATCACCACCATCCGTTTTGTGGCAGTGATTATCGCCCAATTCTTCGTTCAGGGTCTGACGCTGCCGTTGGTTGACCATTTCGGCAATAACGGTGAGGACCTGCAGCACGGCTGGGTTTGTACCATTGGGATATTCTCTGCCATAGCCTTTGTCTTCTTTATGATTGCTTTCTGTGTGTCCAAAGAGCGTATTCAACCGCCTCCCACTCAGAAAATGAATATCAAGGAAGATGTCAAGCAGACGGTGTCGAATGTGCCTTGGAACATCATGTTCGTCCTGACTTTCTCACTCTTTATCACGCTGGCGATGTGGGGTTCGGCCATGAACTTCTATTTCCAGTACAATATCGATCAGAAGTCATTATACGATTTCCTGCATTTCTTCAAGTTTTATTCTGTAGGTTTCTCCGTGTTTAATATGATCAGTGCCATCGTACAGTTCCTAGGCATCATCTTCCTGTCGCAGTATCTGGCCAATAAGTATGGTAAGAGAAAAACCTTTATGGTCTGTCTTTTCCTGACTGCAATTTTCTCGGCCATGTTTTATATTCCCTCTCCGACGGATGTCAGTCTGGTCTTTGTGCTGAATATCCTGAAGTCATTGGCATACGCCCCGACCGTTCCATTGTTGTGGGCGATGATAGCCGATGTGGCAGACCATATTGAGTTTGAGAGTCACCGTCGGGCCACAGGCTTCTGCTTCTCGGGTATCGTGATGGCTCTGAAGGTGGGTCTCGGTACGGGTGGTGCCATTGCAGGAATCATCATATCTGCCTTTGGTTATGTATCGGGCAATGTGAGTGTACAGAACGAGAGTGCGATGGTGGGTATCCGTTTGGTGTCCAGTATCCTGCCTGCCATCCTGTTTGGTATCGGTGTTATTGCCTTGTATTTCTATCCTATCACAAAAGAGTATAATGAACACATGCAGGCGGAACTGACTTCCAGGCGCCGTCAGGCCAGTCAAGACGAAAAAGATTCTAAGTACTAAATAATGTTTAATTAAAAAAAGAAGTAAAGATGAAACCGCGTTATCTTTTCCCGAGTGATTATATGGCAGATCCTGCTGCCAATGTGTTTAACGGACGTTTGTACGTCTATCCTTCCCACGACTGGGAGGCTGGCGCAGCCTTCGACGACGATGGCGGTCACTTCCAGATGAAGGACTATCATGTGCTCTCGATGGACGACATTGAGAATGGTGAGGTGACCGATCATGGTAAGATCCTCGATGTGGAGCAGGTGAAGTGGGCTGAGAAGCAGATGTGGGACAATGATGTAGTAGAGAAGGACGGTAAGTACTACCTGATCTTCTCGGCTAAGGACTACAACGGAGTCTTCCACCTCGGCGTTGCTGTGGCCGACAAGCCCGAAGGTCCGTTTATTCCGAATGATGAGCCTATCCGTGGCTCCATGAGTATCGACCCCTGTGTGTTCAAGGACGATGACGGGGAAATTTACATTTACTTCGGTGGTCTGTGGGGTGGACAACTCCAGTGGTATCAGGCTCCGGAGAAGTTGGTGAAGGAAGGTATCGATCTTGGTCCTGCCGCAGATAAGAAGACTCAACTCTTCGCCCCTGCCGACATCCCTGCCTTACCCAGTTTCGTGGTGCGCCTGAATGGTGATGTGATGCAGTTTGCAGAGGCACCCCGTAATGTGATTATTATCGACAAGGATGGTCAGCCCCTGAAGGCAGGTGACCCCCATCGTTTCTTCGAGGCCTCTTGGATGCATAAGTACAATGGTAAGTACTACTTCAGTTACTCTACGGGTGACAGCCACTTCCTCTGCTATGCCATTGGTGACAACCCCTACGGCCCGTTCACCTATCAGGGCGTGATTCTCGATCCCGTTGTTGGTTGGACAACCCATCACAGCATTGTGCAGTATAAGGGTGAGTGGTTCCTGTTCTACCACGATTGTGTACCTTCTAACGACATTACCCATCTGCGCAGTCTGAAAGTGCAGCGTCTGTTCTACAATGAGGACGGAACGATACAAAAGGTTGTGAATGAGTGAGAAAAATGAAGGTTCACTTGCATTTTCGAGCGTGAACAAGCTCGATGCAAAGCATCAAGGTTGTGAATGAGTAATCTCATAGAGACATATTATACGAATCATCGCGACGAGTTGTTGGCATTTGTCAGCAACCGTCTCGGTGGCTCTGAAGAATCGGAAGATATCGTGCAGAATGTGTTCCTGCGCCTTCTGACTTCTAACAAGATGATTACAGCAATCACCTTGCCAGCCTTAGTCTATACGATGACACGCAACCTGATAACAGACTACTATCGCCGTCGTCATCATCATGAGGAGTTTGAGCATTTCCTCAAAGGATCCTCTGAAGAAACCGAATCAATGGAGTCTGTTTTCTCTGCCAGTGAACTGACGGAACTTCTGGAGCGTGGTCTGGCCCGTATTCCAGAGAACTGCCGTGAGATTTACCGCATGCATATCTATGGCGGGATGAAGGTCAGTGAGATATCCCTGACGTTAGGCGAGGGCTATAAATCTGTGGAAAACCGACTTGGTACAGCCAGAAAGGCCGTACGTCAATACTTGCGAAAATACGCATAACTATTATTTGTGTCCTATCCTTTTAGTCTTCGATAATTCTGATACGGCCCTGCGGCTGTGCATAGGCTTTGCCTGTATTGCCGCCAAGCGCCTTGCTCAGATAGTCTGACAATGCCTCGTAGTAGCGCAGTGAACTCTCTTGTAGCACAGGGCATTTCTTGAAACATTCGAAGAAGCCGCCAGCATCGTGGTTATAGTTGGTCAGGGCTACGCTATAGGTACGTTGCATGTCGATAGGTGCATAACTGCCATCAGCCTGCTGTATCTCGATGTCACTGACGGTATGACTTTTGCTGTGGACAGTGAACCGCAGACCGGAAACCTGTGGGAAATTACCGTCGAGTACAGGCACGAGAGCCGTACAGCGAGTCAGCATCATCTTCAATTGTTCTGCAGTCACTGAGATACGGCGCAGGGTGTTGTCGTAGGGCAGCATACCGATAATATCGCCATAAGTGATGTCGCCAGCCATAATGTCATTACGGATACCGCCACCGTTCTCCATACCAATGTCAGCCTTCATCGCATGACGGTAGGCATCGGCCACCAAGTCGCCCGCATTGGTCTCTTCACCACGTACCACCCATTGGTCGTTCTCGTCGCTGACCACCAGTCTGTAGTCGCTGTGGGCTACCACCTCAGAGGTAACAGCCTTTACCATCTGATGGATGCTATCGATAGTGGCGGTTATTTTTGCGTTTTCGTAGGGGATATCTTCGCTTTTGATGAGATGAGTGCTGAATCGTCCATCGGGGGTGATGAGCAGTTTACCTACGTTGGCAAACTGTGTACCTGTCTGGGTGACGGTAATCTCCTTGCCGTTGAGATTCGTGGCTTTGGCACATTCGATAATTGAGTGCGAATGTCCGTCGAGCACAATATCAATACCTTTGGTATTATTGACGAGACGATGTGAACTGAAGCCCATCGACTGTGGTGTCTCACCCACGTGCGAGAGTAGTATCACATAGTCAGCACCCTCGGCACGGGCATTATCGACAGCCTGCTGGATGAGTTCATAAAAAGTCTTCGGTTTCAGGTCGTAAAGCAGGATGCCGTTGGTATCGTAGAACGAATAGCCCTCAAGAATCATCGTTTCAGGTGTGCAGGCTCCGATGAAAGCAATCTTTTTGTTGCCATACTGATGGATGACGTAAGGGGCATAAACTGGCTGTGGTTCTCCAGCTTCATAGAAGTTGGCACATACCACAGGTGTGCCCACCTGTTCCAAAAGGTTCTTCAAACGAGGTACGCCATAGTCAAACTCATGGTTGCCTAAGGTCAAGGCATGATAGTCCATCAGTCGCATAATATCTGCAATGTACTGTCCTTTCGAGATGGCCCCCGTGGTGTTGCCCTGCAAGAAGTCACCGCAACAGACGGCTGCGGCGTAGGCCGTATCCGTTTTGTTGATAGCATCACGCAGGCCGGCTATCTTCGTATAGCCATCGATGCCGCAATGAACATCGTTTTCATAGAGGATCACAATACTCTTCTGAGCCATCACCAGATGGCAGCCCATCACGAGGGCCAACACACTAAAACATATTTTCCGTACCATATTTTTTCACTTTTCACTATTCCTTATTCACTATACTCTGTGGGATCGGGGATACCGGCTTCGGCGAGGGCTTCACGGCGCTCCACACAAGTGCCGCACTTACCGCAATGCTTATCGCCGCCACGATAACACGACCAGGTTTCGGCATAGTTAATGCCTAATACTTTGCCTTTGGCGGCTATCTGTCCCTTCGTCATATTACAATAAGGTGAGAGCAGACGCACCCCGTTGAAGGTGCCTGCATGGGTAGCGGCATCAAAGGCCTCCACAAATTCTGGACGACAGTCGGGATAGATGGTATGGTCGCCCCCATGATTGGCCATCATGATATATTGCAGGTCGTTGCTCTCTGCCATACCAGCAGCAATGGCCAGCATGATACCGTTGCGGAAAGGCACCACCGTCGATTGCATGTTTTCATCAGCATAGTGTCCTTCAGGGATGGCATCGTCGCCCTCCAACAGGGAACTGCGGAAATACTTCCCCATAAAGTCGAGGGGTATCACAATATGCTTGATGCCTAACCTTTCACAATGCAGCCGGGCAAAGGGAATCTCTTTCGCATTATGGTTCGATCCATAGTCGAAAGAGATGGCCAAGGCTATCCGTTCTTGATAGTCATATAATAAGGTGGTGGAATCCATCCCTCCGCTCAGAATTAATATACTGTCTTTCATCTTTCGTCAAATTTTGCTGCAAAGATAACACTTTTTTGGGGAATTCTTGTGTGGTGTCGAAGTTTTTTTGTAATTTCGCGGCATGAAACAGTCATTTAAAGTATTTGTTGATAAGCAGACACGAAACATACTGCTCACCGTGATGGCCGTTATGGTCATTATTGCTTTCGTGTCCTTTATGATATGCCGTCATACTTTGACAGCAGAGGCTCAGATACGTTACATCGGACTGAAAAACCTTATTTCCGAGAAGATTGCCAAGACCATCGGAGCTATGGAAATGAGTGCCGAGAATGTCTTCGACGAAGTAGGGAAGCACATGGATTCTCCTGAGGCTGTGGTTGCTGCCTTGATGAGTAAGACGCATCTCAACCCTGAGGTAAGAGGCTATTTCGCTGCGTTCGAGCCTGAATATTTCCCCCAAGAGGGAACATGGTTCGAGCCCTATGTCCATCATCAGGACTCCAGCGAGTTTGAATATACGCAGGTGGGTTCGGCCCGTCATGACTATACGAAGTCTGATTGGTACATTCGTGGGAAGGAGTCGAGTGGTAGTTTCTGGTCTGATCCTTATTATTATTACGATGGAACGAGTATGAGCGGCCACTATGCCACGTTTGTCAAACCCATCTTCGACTCGACAGGGCGTTTGGCATGTGTCTGCGGAGCCGATATCACCTTTGAGTGGCTGACCAAAGAATTACAGAAGATAGACAATGATAGCAGGAGCGACAGTCTGCTGAACAAGGGGCATTTGTACGATATCCTCAATTTTTATTCTGTCATTATCGACAAGGGCGGATATTGTATGATTCATCCAGAGGGCAAGAGTGTGTCGCTGACCAAAGAACAGGTGCGCACCATGTCGCAAATGAAGAGTGGTACGATGGACTTAGAAGTAAATGGTGTGCCGATGACGCTCTATTATTCACCGATAGAACATATTGACTGGACGGTGGCTGTCGTTGTGGCAAAGCAGGATATCCAAAGGCCATTGTTCCTACTGGGGCTTGGGTTCCTGTTGGTTATTGTCATCGGTATGATTATTGTGTGGCTGGTATGTCGCCGCAGGCAATAAGAATCTTGCGACGAAGGTTACTGGAAAATAAGCGTAGTCAGTTTTTCTGTGGCAAATAGGTCGTTTGCCACTTTTTGAATGTCTTCTGCAGTCACTTGGTCGATGCTCTCGTAGAGGTGGGTGATATCCTTCTCCCAGCCGTAGTGCAGAAAACTCTTGCCGAAGTCGAGGGCGAACTGCTCGCGATTATCGCAGGCAATGGCAATCTGCCCCTTCAACTGGCGTTTGGCATTGCGTAACTGGGTGACGTTGAGCGGTTTCTGCATTACCTTGTCCAATTCATGACGTACCAGACGGAGGCATTTCCTGACATCGTGCGGATCGCAGCCGAAATAGACGCTCCAGATACCAGTATCCCCATAACTTACCATCGTGCTCTCGACAGTATAGACCAGTCCGTGACGTTCACGGAGGGAGAGGTTCAGACGGGCATTCATGCCAGGGCCACCTAATATATTATTTAATAGATAGAGAGGGATGCGCAGGGGGTGATGGATGTCATAGGCTCGTGTGCCGAGCATCACATGGGCCTGATGCGTGCCGAGTGAGCGGGTGAATAAGCCCCCTAAGTTAGGGGGATGGGGGTCTGAAAAAGTATCATTGTCCATACCTTCGTTCAGACCCTTCTTGATCTCCCCTAACTTAGGGGAGGAAGTAAGTCGCTTGAAGTCAATATCGCCATAGACGAAGAAGATGGCATTGTCGGGGCGGTAGTGACGATGCACAAAGCGAAGGGCATCCTCTGTGGTGTAGGAACGCAGTTGTTCCGCCTTACCCAGGATATTATGTCCGAGGGGATGACCTTCAAAGAGAATATTCTCGAATTCATCGTAGATCAGTTCGGCAGGGGAGTCGTTATAACTCTCGATTTCATCGCAGATAACCTCTACCTCCTTGTCGATCTCTTGCTGCGGATATTGGCTGTGGAAGACGATATCTGTAAGGATATCCACTGCCTGATTAAAATGTTCCTTGGAAATGGCGGCATAAAACACGGTATCTTCTTTGTTGGTAAAAGCATTGAGTTCTCCACCCACACCTTCGAGGGCATTGATAATTTGAATGGCATTGCGCCGCTCTGTGCCTTTAAAGGTCATGTGTTCGCAGAAATGGGCTAAGCCTTCTTCGCCAGAGAGTTCGTTGCGGGTGCCTGCTGCGATCTGATAACCACAATAAACCACTTGCGATGTGGACGGCAGATGGATAATCCGCAGTCCGTTTTCAAGCGTATGAGTGTTATATTTCGTCATTTTGTGCGCAAAGATATAAAATAATGCTGAAACAAAGAAGTGATTTTGGAAGATTAACGCAATTCGCCCCATAAATAAAGGCATTTCGAGGAAAATTGAGGAAAGTCCGTAAGGTG
>CAJODF010000083.1 GCA_905233555.1 uncultured Prevotella sp.
CGTCATCAAGATCGACAACCTCGGACTGTTCAAGGCTTCGGTCGATGGCAACGGTCTGACGCTGGAGCAGGGCTCGAAGATTTCGGCCGGTCGCGGTGCGCAGCGCACCGATGAGGAACTGCAGGCGAATCCCGCAGCCCAGCAGTTTGCAGTGGGCGACGTGAAGATCATCATGCAGGCCACGGGCAACACGACCATCGAGAAGATGAACAGCGACGCCAAGTTGAAGTTCACCTCGAAGACGAAGGCCCTCGTGAAGAGTCTCACCGGCACCGATGCCGACGACGACAACCCCAGCGGTGGAACCGAGGGCGGCGGCAGCAATAGCGGCTCTGAGAACAGCGGCGGTACCAACAGCGGCGGCTCCAACACCGGCGGCGGCTCCAACACCGGCGGCGGCACGGGCACCATCACGCCTGGAGGCGGTGGTGACAACAACGGCGGCAGCGATCCTGACCCCGACCCCGACAACGGCGAGGGCGATGCTAACTAAGCCCCCTCTGACTTTAAAAAAGAAAAGTTATGAGCAAGACAACCAGAGTGATCCTTCAAGCGATCAGTTACATCTTCACCCTGCTTCTGGGTGGGGCAGGAGCGACAATGATGTAGAAGTGAAAAGTTTAGAAGTGAAAAGTGAAGGCCGCGATTAAGCGAGAACAATGCCAAATCGCATTTGAGCATTGTCGAACGTGAGCGGGCTCGATGTGAAACATCAAAGCCATGGAAAACGATAAGGGCTTCAAAATCTCTCAGTACGCCTGTGCGGTGCTGCTCATCGTGAGCAGTATCGCACTCGTGGCGTATCAGGTTGTCGAGATTGACGACGTGGCGGGTGGGCTGCTCTATTACGTGGCACAGTCGTTCTTGCTTGCCGGGTCGATCTTCGGCCTCGATCAGTACATCAGAATCATTAATAAGCACTACCATGAACACACAAATAAATGACACTCGTTTGTCGCTTCATTTCCGACTAGAGGAATTTGTGAATACTTTAAAGTATCCCTGCAACAAGCCTACGACGCAAAATGTCATTAACATGACTTATGGTTGCCACATGCTACTGGAACCGGCTCGTCTCGTGGCGGGGCCGATCATCATCAATTCGGGCTTTCGCAATGCCGACGTGAATCGTCAGGTTGGGGGCGTAAAGAATTCTCAGCACCTGCTTGGTCAGGCTGCCGATATCCGCCCGAAAGACCCGAAGCAGTTCGACAGATTGGTGGAGTTCCTGAAGAAATGCGAATACACCGACCAACTCCTGACGGGCAATGGTTGGCTCCACATCTCCTGGAACCCCTTCGCCGCGCCCCGTCACTACGTCAAAATCGGCTATTACAAGTGAACCGATCTTAGATTACCTCGATATATACACTTGATATCGGATGGCCAAAAATACAGAAAGAACAATGGTCTCAGAATCCGCATAATTTCGGAATATAATCTGTCACAATTGTTTCTTGACTATTGCGGGGTTTCCTGCGACAACCACATTATCTGGCACATCCTTTGTCACCACGGCTCCGGCCGCTACAACAGCATTTTTACCAATGGTGACCCCAGGGCAGATGATGGCACCGATGCAGATCCATGCATTCTCCTTAATAGTCACCTTTCCAAAATGGAAAAGGTTGTGCCTGTCGTAGAGGTCGTGATCAACGGTCGTAATCTTAACCTCGGGGCCAATCAGGACGTTGTCTTCTATCACGACCTTCCCTGGAGAAAGTATGGTCGCTCCTTTGTTGATTATCACATTTTTTCCGATTGTCATCCGGCATCCGCAATCGCAATAGAAAGGAGAAACAATTGCGACACTATCATCTATCTCACATTGGAAAAGTTC
This sequence comes from uncultured Prevotella sp., assembly GCA_905233555.1. Taxonomy (GTDB): domain Bacteria; phylum Bacteroidota; class Bacteroidia; order Bacteroidales; family Bacteroidaceae; genus Prevotella. The sequence goes on from CAJODF010000083.1 coordinate 1,841, forward strand.
TTCCAACAGACTCTTATAATCAGGATCTGTTGGTTTCTTGGCCGAGATCTTCAGGCATAATTCATGACTCCGTATCATCTCTGCCTCTACATTACGCATACGAGGGTCGTTTTTGTAGCCAGACCCAGTGGCATCTATCACGTCAAACATACTATTGTTTTAGGAATTTTACAATATTACGGTGCAAAGATACAAATAATTTGGTGAATTACCAAATTTATACCAATGAATAGGCTCTCCATCCGACAGATTAACAAGAAAACAGGTCGTTAATTTGCTGGTTTGAGAAAAAAAGGCTATTTTTGCAGGCAAATATTAATGGCTATTCAGTTACATCGTCACCCTGCTTCTGGGTGGGGCAGGAGCGACAATGATGTAGTCATTGACTACCATGAACACACAAATAAATGATATCCGTTTATCGGTTCACTTGGCTTCGCCGAATGAAGCTGCGCTCAGCCATTCGAACAAGCTCGATGGCACTCGCTTATCGCTTCATTTCCTGCTAGAGGAATTTGTGAATACCTTGAAGTATCCTTGCAACAAGCCTACGACGCAACAACTCATTAATATGACTTACGGTTGCCACATGTTGCTAGAACCAGCGCGCCTCGTGGCGGGGCCGATCATCATCAATTCGGGCTTTCGCAATGCCGACGTGAATCGTCAGGTTGGGGGAGTGAAGAACTCGCAGCACTTGCTCGGTCAGGCTGCCGATATCCGCCCGAAAGACCCGAAGCAGTTCGACAGATTGGTGGAGTTTCTGAAGAAATGCGAATACACCGACCAACAAGTGAAAAACCATTGAAATATGGTAGCGTACTACTCACAAAGTGTCAGACACTCTGTGATCCCGGGCAACGATAATGCTTTGGCGAATCCTACTTCCGTAATGGCCACGCCTATTTGCCTAAGGCATTGAGGCGGGCCTTGATTTTGAAGACGTAGGCATCGATGGTGGCAACGGCAACGATATTCACCACGTCGCGGACGCTAGCACCGAAGTCGATGAAGTGGATGGCCTTGTTCAGACCAATCTGGATGGGGCCGATGATCTCGGCATCGCTTCCCAACATCTGCAGCATCTTGTAAGAGGAGCGGGCAGAGGTGAGGTTGGGGAAGATGAGGGTGTTGACCTTCTTGCCTTTCAGACGGGTGAAGGGGTACTGCTCGTCGCGCAGTTCGTTGTCGAGGGCGCAGTCGAGTTGCATCTCACCGTCGATGGGCAGGTCGGGATACAGGTTCTGCATCTCTTCGACGGCCCGACGGACCTTCTTGGCACCGTTGCTGGTGGAGGAGCCGAAGTTGGAGTGGCTCATCATGCCGATGACGGGCTTCTCGTTGAAAAAGCGCACGGCGGTGGCAGCGAGTTTGGCGATATCGACAAGGGTCTCACTGTCGGGATTCTCGTTGACGAGGGTGTCGGCGATGTAGTAGGTTCCCTTGGGCGAGTTGATGATATGCATAGCGCCGAAGTGCTGGTACTCCGGACGGATACCGATGACCTCGTTGACGACCTTGATGGTGTTCGAGTACTTGGTGTAGAGACCCGTGATGAAGGCGTCGGCCTCGCCGGTCTCGACCATCATCATACCGAAGTAGTTGCGCTCGAACATCTTATCGTTGGCCTCCTGGAAGGTGTAGCCGTCGCGCTGGCGCTTCTCGGTGAGGATGCGGGCATAACGCTCGCGGCGCTCCTGCTCGGAGGGATGGCGCAGATTGACAATCTCGATACCTTCAAGTGAAAGATCAAGACTCTTTGCTAACTTAGTGATTACCTCGTCGTTACCCAAAAGCACGGGATGACAGATACCCTCGGCCTTGGCCTGTACGGCAGCCTTGAGCATCGTGGGGTGAACGGCCTCTGCAAAGACCACGCGCTGCGGATGGGCGGCGGCTGTGGCGTAGAGTTTCTGGGTGAGTTTGGTTTCCTGACCGAGCAGCACACTGAGTGAATCCTTGTAGGCATCCCAGTCCTTGATCTCCTTGCGGGCCACACCGCTCTCGATGGCAGCCTTGGCCACAGCGGACGACACCTCGGTGATGAGTCGCGGATCAACGGGTTTCGGGATGAAGTAGTCGCGTCCGAAAGTGAGGTTGTTCACCTTATAAACATCGTTGACCACATCGGGCACGGGCTGCTTGGCGAGGTCGGCAATGGCGTGCACGGCAGCGAGTTTCATCTCTTCGTTGATGGCACGGGCATGCACGTCGAGGGCTCCACGGAAGATATAGGGGAAGCCGATGACATTGTTGATCTGGTTGGGATAGTCGGTACGGCCGGTTGACATGAGCACGTCGGGACGGGCGTCCATCGCGTCCTCATAGGAGATCTCAGGCACGGGGTTGGCGAGTGCGAAGATGACGGGATCCTTGGCCATCGTTTTCACCATGTCCTTCGAGAGCACATTACCCTTGGAGAGGCCCACGAATACGTCGGCTCCGTTGACAGCCTCGGCGAGGGTGTGGATATCGGTGCGCGAGGTGGCGAAGAACTTCTTCTGTTCATTCAGGTCAGTGCGCTCGGTGGAGATGACGCCCTTCGAGTCGAGCATGACGATGTTCTCCTTCTGGGCACCGATGGCCATATAGAGTTTGGTACACGAGATGGCTGCAGCACCGGCACCATTAACCACGATCTTCACTTTCTTGATGTCCTTATGGATGACCTCCATCGCATTCTTTAGTCCGGCAGCGGAGATGATGGCTGTGCCGTGCTGGTCGTCGTGCATTACGGGGATGTCGAGCGACTTCTTCAGGCGTTCCTCGATATAGAAGCACTCAGGGGCCTTGATGTCCTCGAGGTTGATACCGCCGAAGGTGGGGGCGATGCGCTCCACGGCCTCGCAGAACTTCTCGGGGTCTTTCTCGGCTACCTCGATATCGAAGACGTCGATGCCGCCGTAGATCTTAAAGAGCAGTCCTTTTCCTTCCATCACAGGCTTGCCGCTCATGGCACCGATGTCGCCCAGTCCGAGGACGGCGGTACCGTTGGAGATGACGGCTACAAGATTACCTTTATCGGTATATTTGTAGGCATCGTCGGGATTCTCCTGTATCTCCAGACAGGGATAGGCCACGCCAGGAGAGTAGGCGAGACTCAGGTCGGTTTGTGTACGATAAGCCTTGGTGGGTTTGACTTCGATTTTTCCAGGACGTCCGCTCTCATGGTATTCGAGAGCCGCTTCTTTTGAGATCTTAACCATATATTCTATTTAATTTTTGTTGTTATCACAGAAAATCGGGCGCAAAATTACAAAAAAAAACGCGAAATGACATCGAATCACGCTAATTATTTGACATTCAATATAAAAAAAGATGGCAGACACCATCTGAATGCCTGCCATCTGTCATGTCGATATGACAATTTCTACTGATGCTGGTCGCGGAGGAGATCGTTGACCGTCTTGACGGGATTGAAGGTGCCGAGGGGAACCTCTACGAAGACGGTGCTCCAGTTGCTCATGGCACCATTCCAGAGACCTGGGAGTTCGAGGGCCTTGAGTTCCTTACCGGCTTTCGACTTGGAAGATATGAAGCCAGTGGTCTTGTCGACGAACTTAGGCAGGTTGAAGGGCTGTCCCTTGTAATCCTTCACGGCACAAACCAGATCAACCGGGTTGAAGTGCGTACCTTGGGTGAACATCTTCATATAGGCCTCGTTGTTGGTGTCGATCTGGCTGCTCTCGAGAATCTGGAGTGATACGGTACCGTCCTGATTATAGGTGAGGAACGGGCCGCCACCAGGCTCACCGACATTCTTCACTACACCGCAGACACGCATCGGGCGATTCAGTTTGCGACGCAGATAGTCGGCATCGACCTTATTGTTCTTGGCCTCTGTGCAGAGGTTTTTGCTCACGAAGTCTGCGATCTCAGCCAACTGGGCCTCACTAGCGCCTGCATCGAGCACCTTCAGATATTCGAAGGCCTTCTTCTGCAGCGTGACGAGGACGCCTGCGATGACCTGCTTCCACTCGACGGTCTCGGGCTTCAGGCGGTCGGGCACCACGTTGTCGATGTTCTTGATGAAGATGACGTCGGCCTCGATCTCGTTGAGGTTCTCGATAAGGGCTCCGTGACCACCCGGACGGAAGAGTAGGGAACCGTCGTCATTGCGGAAGGGGGTATTGTCGGGATTGGCGGCAACGGTATCCGTCGAGGGCTTCTGCTCGGAGAACGTGATGTCGTACTTGATGCCATATTTCTTGGCGAAAGAGTCGGCCTTCTCGGCTACCTTGGCCTTGAAGAGGGCCATGTGCTCGTGCGAGACGGTGAAGTGGACATGAGCCTCACCATTCGAGGCGGCATAGAGCGCACCCTCTACGAGATGTTCCTCCATCGGGGTACGGGCACCTTCTGCATACTTGTGGAAAAGCAGCAGGCCCTTCGGCAGTTGACCGTAGTTCAGTCCTTCAGCCTTCAACATATTGGCAGCAACGGCCTTGTACTTACCTTCGGCGATCAGGGCCTTGATACCCTTGCCCTCGTTCTTTTGGCAGGCGGCATCCAGTGCCTCGTAGAAGGCGAACTTCTCGATGGAGTCGAAGTACTTCTTCTCGAAGTCGGTGGTAGGCACGTCGTAGTCGGCATCGACGAAGGCAAACATGTTCTTGAACATACGACTGGCGGCACCTGAGGCAGGTACGAACTTCACGATCTTGTTGCCTGCGGCCTTGTAGGCGTTCCACACCTCCTCATACTGCTTGCGGGCGGCTGCATCGGGGGCAATGATACCCCGTCCGATACCGGCTGCTGCCTCTAACTTGAGGAATGGGAAACCAGTCTTGAACTCACTCAGTTGATTCTCGATCTGCTCCTGGGTAATACCCTTCTGAGCAATCTGTTTTAAGTCTTGTTGTGATAACATAAATATGGTATTTTAGTTAATATTTGGTGCAAAGATACAAAAAAAAAGTGAAAAGTGAAAAGTGAAAAGTGAAAATTTAGTATTTTTGCACGAAAATATCGACACAATGGCTGAAAAGTTCACATTTACATACGAGGAAAAGAA
>CAJODF010000084.1 GCA_905233555.1 uncultured Prevotella sp.
CGAACCGACCTATTTGCTTAACGACCTACAGTATCCCAATAATACGGGTGAGAAATGGACCGACGACTGGGAATACCTGACCGTGGGCGCCAAGTCGTCTACCTCGTTTGGCACGGGCCTCTCACTCACCTATCGCTACAAGTCAAACTTCTCCTGGCGTGTCTATTGCGACTACGACTATACCCGCAAGGACTTTACGGCTACTTACGACCCCTTCCACTTTGTGCAGAAGAGTATGACATCCGGCGCCGGCTACCTGATGGACTTGGCACAAATGACCTATACAGGTGAATACGCCGACGGTATTGGTGTTCAGGCCAGAGAGTACAAGACCCGTAAATATATGAACTACTGGACACTGGGCCTCTCGTTCCTGGTGAACTTCTAACAAAACATAAAGAAATCGTTATTAAGTAATAGTAAACTCAAGATGAAACTGAAATTCTTTGCAATGATTGCAGCCGCAGTGCTCCTGTTAGGCATGACTGGCTGCTCGAAGGAGGACAATCCATCCTCTAAAGACATGAGTGTCCTGGAACAGAGCCTTATCGGTCTGTGGTGGGACGAGTATCAATATGAAGACGTCACTGAGGCCGGCGTGCCCTTCAGTCGTGTGCTGCTGGCCGTAAAGGCCGATGCCGACCATACCGGCTGCATCTACCTAGGCGTGTTCGACAACGCAAGCGACAAGCCACTGGCCGTCTATGGCGGTCCCGAGGACGCTGGTTTCAAATGGCGTCTGCTCGAAGACGGCAGAATCCTGCTCAGCGATCCTGTCACAGGTGAGAGTTATGCACTGGCCCGCACCCGTGCCGACGGCGGCAGTTATGGCGACGGTATGACCGATGTCAAGAACACAAGCCTGGCCTACACGGACGGTAGCGTGACGGTGAACAACGGCGACTATTCCGGTACGCTTACCAAGGCCGATGCCGAGAAAGCGGCTGACATCGCCGAATCGCTCTCTACCCTATCGCCCGACCGTCAGAACTTCGAGGCACAACTGTCGAAGATGCTTCAAGGAGCGCAGCAGTACATCAAGCTCGAGCCGACGATGAGGGCCGTCAACCTGCTGACCGAATTCATCGGCCAGTTGAAGATTGACGCACTGAAGCCGCAACTTGTCAATATCCTCGTCGGTATCCTTTCAAAACCGGAGTTTGGAAATAACCTTCCCCTCGACACGCCTGAGGCTGAAGAGGCACGCTGGGCACTGGCCAACTCCAACGTCCCGAACGAATCTGCCAAGTATTTCAACCTACTTAATGCCGCCGTCGTCTTAAACAACAGCGCGTTTGAGTTCACGACAGGCAAGGACACGGCCAACTATGTAGCCACTGACGACGGCGCATTTACCGTCAGTTGCAAGAATGCCACGTCAGGTGCTTTGACCATAGTGAAACTGAGATTCAGCGGCGCCGCCGACGGTGTCATCATCTTCCTCGCCGACATATACGGAATCCCCCTCGCCATCCAGTTCCCCCATTCGATAGATCTGGAACTGCTGCGCTCCGAATCAGGCAACGCTGCTGATGCCGAGCTGGTGATGAATGGAAAGGTGTCGCTGGAATCTACCGACGGCAAGAAATACATCTCGCTGAAGCGCGGCGAGTGGAAGGCCACGCTCTTCACTGAAGCCCAGAAGGCCGACCGCTTCGAACTGCCCGCCTGCACCCTTATTCACCATGCCGACCACACGGTGGAATTCAGTGGATCTCTCGGCATTAACGGCACCAACGTGATGAGCATCAAGGGCCATAACTTTACCGACCCCTATACCGACGAGGAATTGGAGCAGTTGCGCGAGTTGCGCGACATCGCACCGATATGGAAGGGTATCTACACGCTGCTGAAGGCCTTCAACAGCCGTACCGACAAGCTTGAGTTGACCGTCATCGACGACCTCCAGTTCGACATCAACGTCCTCGACGCAGGCCAATGCTTCAAGGCTGCTGGCAACGCCCTGAAGTACCGCAGGCAGCAGCCCTCAAAAGAGACGATAGATCCCTGGACGGATCTGCTCAACAAGTCCGTCACCTTCAACGTGACGCAGAAGAGTACCGGCGTGAAGGCCGAAGGCAAGTTCATCACCAGCGTCATCGACGGCGACAACCTGCCCTCCATCGCCCTGCGCTTCAAGGGTGAGAGTGACTTCCACGTCATCCATGACCGCATGAACCCGACCGACCGTCAGAACTACGAGGCCTTGCTGAAGAGCTTCGACGAGCCCTTCGTCGCCGTCAATGCCCTGCTAAAGGTCATTCAGGACAAGGGTGAAGAGTTGAAGGCGCTGAAGATACTGAAATAAAAGTACTATAAATAAAAAGGTACAATTATGAAAAGAATGTATGTATGGATGCTCGCCGCCACCCTCATCTGCGGCGCAAGTGTATTTACATCGTGTAAGGAGGCCCATGCGAAGGAGGATAATCCTGCTCCCAAGGTGGTGAGCACAGAGTTGATACGCACCTCGCAAAGCTGGGACGGCGTGGAGCTGCCCGACTACTTTCAGGGCCGCCCCGAACTGGTGGCCGTCAAGTATGTGTTCCCCGCCGGACAGAAACTGGGCTGGCATCACCACGTGGCCATGAACTACGGCGTGTTGGTGCAGGGCGAACTGACCATCATCGGACTGGACGGCAAGACGAAGGTGGTGCATGAGGGCGAGGCCGTCGTCGAGATGGTGGGCACCATCCACCACGGCGAGAACCGCGGCACGAAGGACTGCATCCTCTACATGTTCTACCTCTCTCAGAAGGACCTCCCCCTGGCCGTGCAGCACCCCGAAATCACGGAATAGTAAGCGCAAAGCCATGCTCGCATGAGCTATATCACGAAAGGGTCAGGATACAATGTGACAGTCACAAAGTATCCTGACTCTGTCATGTTTGCGAGCTATAAAAGAGCATCTAACGATGGATGACCCTATTTGCATTAAATCATTCCGATTGGAATTTTTGAATGGCTTGTAATGTCTTCTGACGGCCGATGGCTATCAGCTTCTCCGACTTGTCGAAGTCGAATCCGCCATAGCGGTTCATCTGAATATCCACAAGTATTTCGGGCTTCATCAGTTGAGCCATCAGGATGGAGTTCTGACGAATCATCAGCGAACTGGTACGCGAAAGCACCGTGTAGTAGTTGAACTCGATGTTATCAGGTATCAGACGGTTCAGTATCTGTGCCTTCAGCGACTTGTCGCGCTTTCGCCGTTCCGCCAGTTCGTGCTGCGTTTCCCACTGGGCCTCATAGTCGTGGCCACTCACGTCCACGCCAACAAGAATATCACCCTCGTGACGCTTTACGCGGTTCATGGGAATGGGATTCAGAACGCCTCCGTCGATGAGAATCATTCCATCGCGCTGTACTGGCTCGTAAAATGACGGCAGGGATATGCTGGCACGGATGGCATCGAACAGGCGGCCTTTACGGAAAACGACTTCGCGACCAGCCTTCCAGTCGGTAGCCACAGCGCAATAGGGTATCGGCAGATCCTCAATCAGCACGTCGGGAACGAACTCCATAATGGCCTCAATGATTCGCGTCCCCTTGACCAAGTGGTTCAGACTGAGTGAGAAGTCGGTCAACTCCAGCATTTTCTTCCTGTCGATAGTTTTCATCCACTCACGAAACTCAGCCAGTTTCCCTGCTGCATAAACTCCGCCGATGAGTGCTCCCATCGAGCAACCCGCAACCGAGGTGATACGGTAGCCCTGCGCCTCCAGTTCCTCAATCGCACCGATATGCGCTAATCCCCTCGCCCCTCCGCTGGACAAGACCAGTGCAACATCTTTTTTCTCTATCTGTTCTGTCATCTATAATATTGAACCGTTTATATGATGACGGATGAACTTGAAGGTTTGCGTCTTGATGTCCATCTCCTTGATGATGGCTATTGACTCCACGCGGTGGCCCTCGTCACGCAACAGGCGTCCCCCTTTTTGGTAGCCCTTTTCGATGGCTATGCCGATGCCTGCCAGTGTTGCTCCCGCCTGACGTATGATATCAATCAGGGCGTGGGTTGCTTCACTCTCTGCCAGGAAGTCGTCCACTATAAGCACATGGTCGTCAGGAGAGATATATGGCTTAGACACATAAACCAAGTTCTGCTGTTTTCCTGTGAAAGAGAATGCCTGTGATACGTATTTGTCATCCGTGCTGTTGACGGTCAGCCCCTTCTTGGCATAGACGAAGGGTACATTGAGATAATGCGCCAGCATGGTGGCAATGGCAATGCCACTGGCTTCGATGGTCAAAATTTTGGTTACCTTTACTCCCTCAAACCTTCGCTGCAGCTCCTGCGTAATAAAGCGCATCAGCTCTATATCCACCTGATGGTTTAGGAATCCGTCAACCTTCAGAACGTTTCCTGGCATGATAACACCTTCCTGCACAATTTTCTCTTCCAAGTAGTTCATCTCTATTATTTTTTTCGGCAAGGGTACACACCCACACCCCGAATCAGCTGCAAAGATAGTGCAATTTTTCGATTAAGCGAAAAAAATGAGAATTAATTTTTATTTCTGAGCGTGAGAAAAATCGTCCAATGGAGCAGCAAGAGTCGCTAACAGGTCAATAGTCATGGGAATAGTCACGATAGTCATGGGGACAGGTACCTGGGGCATGCGGAATAATTTCAGATTTTACCAGAAAAAATTGGAAGAATGAATAAAAGAGCTTATCTTTGCGCCTGATTAAAGAGCCTCCCTTCGGGAAGGCTTTTTTGCTGGTCGTCCAGCAATTATCAATCAAACAGTTCGCTCATTGTTACAACTTTCTGGAAAATTCCACTATGAGCGTTGTGTTTCAGTCCAAGCGTTGTCACAAGTGTCAGGTGAATGGTTTGTTTGAATGACAGACTTTCTTGTAAAGTAGCAATCCTGCCTCTGAGCGCCAGTTCGTCTTCATTCTTCGGCTCATACTCTGTAGATAGGAATTTCATCTCACAGAGATTGACCACACGGTCGTCTCTGATAATCAACATATCAATCTGAGCACCGCTTCTGTCCTCATCACCCTTGACAATCCAGGGCGACTCTGTTGATGACACACCTTCAACGCCCAATGCTTTCTTAATCATGGTGATGTGACTAAAGCAGACCCGTTCAAAAGCCAATCCTCGCCACGAATTGAGTTGGGGCATGTTCTGTTGGTGTTGCCAGTAGGATTCGTCAGTTACCTTCTTCCCGTCGATAAAACGCAGATAGAATAAACAGAAACTATCCGTCAACTTGTATCTTATCTCTTTCTGGTTTCTTCCGAATGGATGATAACTGGAAATGAAATCACTGGCCACCAGTGTTTCAAGCATCTTGCTAAACGAACCACCAGAAGTGAAACCAAGTTTCTCCGCGATTTCGTCGCGTGTAAAGCCCGTGTGGCGTTTTGCAAGCAGTTTAACAACCTTCATGTAATCATCTGGATTGATGAATAGAGAGGCAAAAAGGCGGATGAATTCAGATTCCAGTTTCGCATTGCGGCAGAAGAACAGTGCGTCGATATTTTGCGCAAGGCTCTTTCCACGCTTAAAATAGTCCAGATAATAAGGTATTCCACCAACAATCATATAACTCTCAATCAAGTCGTAGTCCGACATGACGATACCTTTCGACTCAAAAAAGTGTTTACACTCACCCAATGTGAATGGCGACAGTTTGATTTGACAGGTCAGACGGTCGTATAGTCCGCCCTTACTGTTTACCAGATTATCGAGCATCCACGAAGTCGCACTGCCGCATACCACTACCATTACATGATTACGCCAGGCTCCCCAAGTATTCCAGAAATTCTCGAAGGCCATCAGGAACTTTGAACGGGGCGTATCCATCCAAGGTAGTTCATCAATGAATATCAATTGACGACTGCCATCGTTTTTCTCGTCCAATAAAGCCCCCAGCATTCCGAATGCTTCCATCCAAGACTTAGGACAATGGTTTTCTTCCATTCCGTATCGCATTAAACTGGCATAGAAGGCCTCAATTTGGTCGCGCATCGTAATCTTGCGTTCCTTGTCGTATGGCGACAGTCCGCTATGATAAAAAACCATTTTGTCTTGGAACAACTCCTTGACGAGAAAGGTCTTTCCTACTCGTCTGCGACCATATATGGCCACAAACTCTGGCTTATCACTTTGATAGCGTTCCTCTAACTCTTCGATTTCTCTTTTTCTACCTATTATCATAGTCAAAACATACTTAAATTTGGCCACAAAGATACAAATTAAAGTTTATATGGCCAAATAAATATCCATATATTTAGCCAAAAGCATGAAAATAAGTTGTTTTTTGGCTGATTATATGCACGCATTAGTCACATTAGTCATGGGGACATTAGTCATGGGGACAGGCACCTGGGGCATGCGGAATAATTTCAGATTTTACCAGAAAAATTTGGAAGTATGAATAAAAAGGCTTATCTTTGCGCCTGATATTGATATTGTTGAACTTAAACGCTATTTACTATGCCACCCTATCAAGGCTGGCCTTACAAAAACGGCTAATGAATACAGCTATAGTTCTTGGGGGAATGACTACCTGGGCTTGGGTGACCTTCATGTGTGCACGACAGAGTCCGACATACGCAGGTACACGTTCGCTGAACTCGCAGCATGGGTTGACATGCCTATGTCAGAAAGGTATGGATGCATCGACATTGACGAAAGACGCATGATACCCGATATCGAGATAAGAGAAGCTGTCATCAACGCATGTGGTCTGCGCAGCATCTCTGATTTCCAACTTCTGACGTTAGAAAGAAGAAAAAGTGTTATTCAAGAGGTTATGCGTTCGCTCGATGTCAGGCCAAGCAACTCTCCAGAGTTACGGGCATGAATTACGAGACCATCAGAAATATAGCTAAAAAATTGACATGAAAACAGGCACCCTTACCCAGGTGCCTGTCCCCATGACTAGCTATGCTTCACCTTTTATGCTACTTCTGTTTGATGTATTTCTTCTCGCCGTTGATGAAACTATTGAGTACTGACCATTCCTTGGGAATACAGAAATTGTTCTCAACATCAGCGATTGCTACGTAATAGCCTTTGGGCGTGATGCCAAAGAGAACGCGCGTTGAAACATGG
>CAJODF010000085.1 GCA_905233555.1 uncultured Prevotella sp.
CCCCGATACGTCGGCACTCGAAAACTGGCAGGCTGGGCGCACGGTGAGCCAGGCAGATGTCCTTGCTTTCGGCGGCATCGACAAGTGTTTCGCTGCCGAGCCCATTCCCGACGGGGTATGGGAGCGGATGCAGGGAAAAACGTACAAGGAGAATCCTTACATCGGACGCGACGACCTGCGACACATCCGAGCCCTGCACTGGGACTACGACAATCAGATACATATAGGAGAGATGGTGACTGGCAAGCAGATTGCCGACCGCGTGGCAACCATCCTGCGTCAGCTCTACGATGCCAAGTACCCAATCCAGCGTATGTTGCTGCCCGATGTCTATGAAGCAGACGACGAGACACAGATGCGTGACAACAACTCGTCGTGTTTCTGCTATCGTGCGATCGCTGGTACAACCAAGCTCTCGAAGCATGCCCGAGGATTGGCCGTCGACATCAACACGCTCTACAATCCTTATTACAAAGATCGCGCCTACGGCACGCGCTATATCCAGCCCGCCACCGCCGAGCCCTACTGCGACCGCTCGTGGGACTTCCCCTATAAGATTGACCACGACGACCTCTGCTTCCGCCTATTTACCGAGGCAGGCTTCGACTGGGGAGGCGACTGGGACAACCGCAAGGACTACCAGCACTTCGAGGTCATCGAGTAACCCTCGCCTACCCCCGCTCCGCCCAGTCACCCCTGTCGAGACTGCGGTACCCTATCGCCTCCGCGATATGCTGCAGCAGAACATGGTCCGCCCCCTCCAAGTCCGCAATGGTACGGGCTACCTTGAGGATACGGCTATAGGCACGAGCGCTCAGCTTCAGCCGTTCCATCGCCATCCGCAACATATCCAGACTGGCATTATCAGGCTGTGCAAACTGATGAATCATACGCTCACTCATCTGAGCGTTGCAATGCACACCTCGGTAGTCTTTGTAACGTTCTTCCTGTATCTGTCGGGCCTTGATGACCCTTTCCCGGATCACGCTGCTCGATTCACCTGGTTGCATCAGGGATAAATCCTTAAAGGGTACGACCGTTACCTCACAATGGATGTCGATGCGGTCGAGCAAGGGACCGCTAATCTTGTTCATGTACCGTTGAATCTGACCTGGCGTACAGACACAATGGTGGATAGGGTCTCCGTAGTAACCACAGGGGCAGGGATTCATTGAGGCGACAAACATCAGAGAGCATGGATATTCCACCGTGTATTTTGCCCGACTGATGGTAATCTTGCGGTCTTCCAGCGGTTGGCGCAGCACTTCGAGTGTGCATTTGCTGAATTCAGGTAATTCGTCAAGAAAAAGGACTCCATTGTGAGCCATTGACACCTCTCCAGGTAAGGCTCTGTTACCGCCACCTGTCATAGCCACCTGTGACACCGTATGGTGTGGGCTACGGAAAGGCCGTTGTGAAATGAGAGATGTGCCGTTAGGCAGTTTCCCTGCGACAGAGTGTATCTGGGTGGTTTCCAGACTTTCAGAGAGAGACAAGGGGGGTAAGATACTCGGTAAACGCTTGGCCATCATAGACTTACCACTTCCTGGCGGGCCTATCATAATCAGGTTATGTCCACCGGCCGCAGCCACCTCCAAAGCACGTTTCACACTTTCCTGTCCCTTTACATCGGCAAAGTCGAGGTCGTAAGAATATTGTTGTTCGTAAAAAACCTTGCGGGTGTCAATAATAGTGGGCTCAAAGTCGCCATAGCCATTAAAGAAGTTGATGACATCCGCCAGATTATCCATGCCAAAAACCTCCAGATTGTTCACCACGGCTGCCTCATAAACGTTCTCTTTGGGTACTATAAGACCTTTGAACTGTTCCTTTCGTGCTCGGATGGCCACGGAGAGGACACCACTCACAGGCTTCAATTTTCCATCGAGTCCCAGTTCTCCAATCATAATATAGTCGTTGAGCATAGAGTCGCTGATCTTTCCATGGGCTGCCAGGATGCCAATGGCCAGTGGTAGGTCATAGCCACTACCTTCCTTTCGGATGTCAGCAGGACTTAGATTGATCGTCAGATCGGCTGTGGGAGTTTTGAATCCGACATTGGTAATGGCTGCCCGGATACGGTCGTAACTCTCCTTGACTGCGGTATCTGCGAGACCTGACAAATGGAACATCACGCCTCTTGTCATGTTTACTTCGATGGTAATGGTTGTTGCCTCCAACCCCATCACTTCTGCACAAAACGTCTTTACTAACATCGTATCTGCGGGTTTTGATTATCAGGTCAGGAGGTGATACATGCCGCCGGCGAGGGGCTTGACGACACCTTTCATCTCCAGTTGGAAGAGCAGAGAAGTAAGTTGGCCGATGGGGATTCCTGTCTTTGTCGTCAAGATGCTGAGCTGGAGATCGTTGGTCTGCTTGAGAAGCGACACAACACAAGACTCCTCAGGAGAGAGGTCAGGGAACAGATCTCGTTCGATTCCATCGGACAAGGCCTGCTGGCGATGAAGTTCGTCCATCCAGTCCATGGCTCGCACGAAATCCTCCGCATTCGAGATCAGTCCTGCGCCGTTATCCCGAATCAAGTTGTTGCAGCCTTTGGAGAACTCTGCATCAACAGGACCAGGGAAGGCAAACACACTCCGTCCGTAACTCTGTGCGATTTCTGCCGTTATAAGCCCTCCACCCTTTGCGGCGCTCTCGACCAGGATAACGGCATCGGCCATACCTGCTACAATACGGTTGCGACGTACGAAGTTGGGCTTGTCGGCATTCGTGAGCGTCATGAACTCCGTGATCAGTCCTCCGTGACGAACCATCTCTGCTGCCGTATCACGATGTCGATAAGGATAGATCTGATCCAGACCATGAGCCAATACCCCTATCGTCTCGTACTTATTCTCCAAGGCATATCGATGGGCATTGATATCTACACCATAGGCCAAACCGCTGACAATAAGCACTTTAGGACAATAGTAACGCAAATCGCCCACAAAACGACGGATCAGGTCCTGTCCGTAATGGGTAATCCTGCGGGTTCCGACAATACTGACGATCTTGGTCTGGTTCAGATCACTATTACCTATATAATATAAGACAATCGGTGCATCGGGGCATTCCCGGAGACGTTGCGGATAGTCGTCGTCGTTGAGCGTGATGGCCCGGATGCCATGCTCGTGCATATACTCCAACTCAGCTTCTGCCCGTTTCATCGGCTCATCCCAGTTCTGCAGGGCTTTCATCAGGTGTGGCGAACACTCTTTCAGGATATCGCCGATATCATTCCTGTGCTCATAGAGCAACTGGGCACTTCCCACGGCCTTATACAATTCCAAAGCCTGTACGAAATTGAAATTACTGATACGCGTCAACGCCATCGTGTAGAAAATCTCTTTTGTATTCATAGTCATTTCCGTTTAAGATATTCGTAACCAAAGCGACAACGGAGGCAATCCCTCTTATCGCAATATTCTCTTTTCAATTGAATCAATGCCTGGGAATCACCTGCCGTCTGGACGGGAAGCCCAACCTGTTGCCACATGCGGATGATATAGTTGTTCTCGGCCTTCAGCTGCTCCAGGAAATCAAAGGCCCGATCGCATAACACCTCTTTCGACCGATGACGTCCATAGGCAAACAGCATCGGGATGGCGGTATTGATCATCAGCAGGTTCAGCGAACCATAGGCCAGACGCTTCTCGTTGCGCGAACTGGTAGAGCCAAAGGTGTAGTGGGTTTCCCAATAAGGTGTCACATGCGAACTGAAGAGCTGCTTCAATTGTTCGATCGTCTCACACTCCACCAGATGACTCAGTCCTGCTTTCTGCTGATAATAGAGGTTTGCAAGTTGGGAAATACGGATATGGGGGAAGTTCTGCGGTCGGAGTCGGAGGAATCGCCACAGATGGAAATCTATCGGTTTCATCGAGAATTTGTGGGCCAGATAAAGGTATTCATTGCGCAGTTTGGCAAAGTAACCTTCGTTAAGGGCTGTCGTCTGATAATAGTCAGGCACAGCATCCAACTCCAGCAGTCCGGCCTGTCCCATGAAGATTGCCTCTATCTGGAACTGGTCATCGCGGTGATGGGCTACGGCAGATAACGGGATGTTTTGTGCCCATTGCTCAAAGACATCTCCATTGATACCGAAGCCGTAATTGCGTGCCAGAGTCACGAAATAGGCATCTTCCCAAGAGCCGTTACATTGTTCCACCCGTCGACGAATGGCTTCTGTCTTCTGTTCGAGGCGTTCCGTCTGCAGGGCAGCCATCCAGGAGTGTACCAACAATTGGGTCAAGTCGGGAATCACTTTGTAACAAGGTGGATAACTGTCCGTCTTCAGCAGTTCCTCATAATGGTCTTTGATGGTTTCAGGCACATCGAGCTGCATCTGTCGGATAAACTCCCCGTTGGTATTCATCACTTCCGCATCGAGGACACCTGCCACATGGAGGATCACATTGTCATATCGTTTATCCTTGTCATGACCATGAACATACCAGTCGCTCGACTTGTCGTGAATCTCCACATTCCCCACCCAAAGCGTTCGTCCAATCTTAACCTTCGCATTGAAGAAATCTGGGCCGGCATTACAATTATGCAGTCCTGGATCGATCACCTCGACGGGTTCGCCATCGCTTGTCTTCAGCTCCCTCAGAGGGAACAGTTTGTGCTTAAACACATAATGCAGTAATTGTTCCATAGTGTCCGTTTTAAGAATTAACTGGTTGCAAAAGTAATATATTTCCTATAAACTGCCAAATTATTCATGGATTTTTTTTATTTTTGCAGGCGAAATGAAGATAGGAAGCATTGATTTTGGAGAGAGGCCGGTGTTTTTGGCGCCCATGGAGGACGTGACGGACATCGGGTTCCGGCTGCTGTGCAAGCGGTTCGGAGCGGCGATGGTGTACACGGAGTTCGTATCGGCGGAGGCGCTCATCAGGGACGTGAAGTCGACCATCTCGAAGCTGACCATCAGCGACACGGAGCGGCCCGTGGGCATACAGATCTACGGACGCGACACGGAGGCGATGGTGGAGGCGGCAAAGATCGTGGAGCAGGCTGGGCCCGACGTGATCGACCTGAACTTCGGCTGCCCGGTGAAGAAGGTGGCCGGCAAGGGCGCGGGGGCCGGGATGCTGCAGAACATACCGAAGATGCTGGAGATCACCCGGAAGGTGGTGGACGCCGTGAGGCTGCCGGTGACGGTGAAGACACGACTGGGGTGGAACCACGAGCAGCTGATCATCACCACGCTGGCGGAACAGCTGCAGGACTGCGGCATCCAGGCGCTGACGATCCACGGCAGGACGCGCTCGCAGATGTACACGGGCAACGCGGACTGGACGCTCATCGGCGAGGTGAAGCGTAACCCGAGGATCACGATCCCCATCATCGGCAACGGCGACATACACTCATTAGCGGAGGCGGACACCGCCTTCGACACCTACGGCGTGGACGCGGTGATGATCGGCAGGGCGACTTTCGGCTGCCCCTGGATCTTCAGCCGCGAGTGCCTGACCTTCGACGAGAAGATGGACGTCTTAGAGGAGCTGCTGCGCATCAACGTGGAGCGGATAGACGAGAAGCGAGGCATCCTCCACACGAGAAGGCACCTCGCTGCCACCCCCATCTTCAAGGGGATCCCCGACTTCAGGCAGACGCGCATCGCCATGCTGAGGGCAGAAACGATGACGGACCTGATGGGGATCCTGGAAGACGTGAGACGCAGGCTGCGTTAGAACCAGCCCATCAGCGTGCGGAGATAGGCAGTCAGTTCGGCTGCCATTTTTTCGTCCTCGTAGACGTTGGGATGCCAGTCGTTGCCGTAGAAGGCCTCGTGGCTGATGGGGGCCATGTCGAAGCGGTAGACCTCACTGTCGCCCGACTTCCGGGCTTCGTCGGCGACTTCGCCAAGCACCTGCTTCTGCAGCCCGAGCTCGGGGCCGTTGAGCATGGTGCCCGTGAGAAACACGATCTTCGCCTTGGGATTATGCTGGCGCACCATCTTGAGCAGCTTCTGATAACCCTGCTTCAGGAGCTGCAGGTCGTAGTTGGGCGTGGAAAGGTCGTTGGTGCCGAGGTTGATGCAGACGACATCGGGCTGGTAGCGGCTGAAGTCCCACTTCTCGCTGTCGAGACCGGGCCGCTCGCGCAACTTCAGGTCGAAGGCGTAGGCGGTGTACTCGTACTGCACGGGCATGGAGGAACGGGGAGAGCCGGTCTTGGGCTCACCGTAGTTGCGGTAGGCGCCGATGCCGCTGCGGGCGACGACCCAGTGTTGGGCGCCGAGGCTGCGGGCGGCGATGGAGGCGTAGGAGTAGTAGTGGTTCTCGGTGGCGTAGTCGAAATGCTCGTTGCGGTCGAGCCCCTCGTTGCCATAGCCGCAGGTGATGGAGTTGCCGATGAACTCGATCTTGCGGGAGGGGAACTCGGGACCGGGGACGAGACGGCGGCCCTCGTCGAGCACGAAGCCCCAGA
>CAJODF010000086.1 GCA_905233555.1 uncultured Prevotella sp.
CGCAGGTCTGTATCTTTGAGTTTATTCATCTTCTTGGAGTATCTTATAGAGTTTCTTACGTGTCCGATAAAGACGGTTGGCCAGTGCCTTTGCGTCGATACCTGTAATGTAGGCAATCTCCGTCAGTGGACGGTCTTCGAAGTAGTAGAGCGTCAGGAGCATCCGTTCGTCGTCAGGCAGTTCGTCCATCAGTTCCTGCAAACGCTCGATGCGTTCTTCCCGTCCTGTGGATAGATCCACTTCCTCATCGCTGACCTCCGGGTCATCCTCCATCGCGACGATGACTGGTCGGCGGCGTTTCAGGAAGTCGAGTGTCAGACGGTAGGCGATACGGCAGAGCCAAGTGGAGAGCGAAGCCTTGTGCGGCTCGTATCTGTCGATATGACTGAAAGCCCGTAGGAAGGCATCCTGAGTCAGTTCCTGAGCACGCACCACCATCGCAAAGACACGCTCAGCATAGCAACAGACCATCTCTGTCTGTCCCTCGCGCCGCCCTTGTCGGACGGCCTCCACGATTTCTGTCTCTGTCAGAGCACTCGTTTTCTGTCTCACTCCTATTCGTTATACGACAACTTTGGCGAAATATCTCGCTCCTTTCTGCAAAAAAATCTTAAACTGCAAAAAGTCAGGTGCAAAGGTACAACATAAACCATAATATGCAAGTCTTGTCAAAGTTAATTTCTGATAAAAAGAATGATATTGGCGGAAAAGTTAGTACCTTTGCACATTAATAATAGAAGCAAAAGAGACAGAATGTCAACAATACTACATATAGAGACCAGTACGGATGTGTGCTCCGTAGCCGTATCGGAGGATTCGCAGGTAATCTTCCAGCAGGATGATCACAGCGGGCCGAACCACGCAGAGAGACTGGGAACGATGGTAGATGAAGCCCTGTCGTTTACTGACAACCACGCTATCCCGTTTGATGCTGTTGCCGTCAGTTGCGGACCAGGCTCTTATACAGGCCTCCGCATCGGTGTGTCGATGGCAAAAGGCATCTGCTATGGCAGAGACCTGAAACTGATTGCCGTGCCGACGCTTGAACTGCTTTGTGTGCCTGTATTGTTACGGGAAATCCCAGAGGATGATGCCCTGCTCTGTCCGATGCTCGACGCACGACGGATGGAAGTGTATGCCGGCATCTACACTCGTGCCCTGAAACCAGTAAGGGAAATCGGAGCCGACGTAGTGACTGCTGAGACCTACAAGGAATACCTCGACGAGCACCCTATGTATTTCTTCGGCAACGGTGCGAAAAAATGTATGGATACCATCCATCACCCGAATGCCCATCTGATAGAAGGCATAGAGCCACTGGCCAAATGGATGCAGCCACTGGCAGAACGCCGTCTATTGAACGGACAGACAGAGGACGTGGCTTACTTCGTGCCCTACTATCTGAAGGACTTTGTGGCTAAAATGCCGAAGAAACTGATTTAAAGGTAAAAAAGTAAAAAAGTAAAATATGGATATCAAAGGATTAGACTACAACACGCAGCGCGCCAAACTGATCATGTCGGAATATGGGCGTGAGATACAGAGTATGGTGGAATACGCCTGCGAATTGCCCACAAAAGAAGAGCGGTTGAAGTGTGCCAAGACCATCATCCGTCAGATGGAGACGAAGAACCCCCAAGTTCGCGATAATAGTGACTACGAGCAGACGCTTTGGGACCATCTCTACCTGATGAGTCATCGCGAACTCGATATCGACTGGCCCTTCGACGTTTCGGAAGCCGACAAAATTCTTTCCAAGCCCGAACCGATGAAACTGCCTAACGGTAACATCCGTCTGCGCCACTATGGCCATCTGGTGGAAGAACTCTTTGAGCAACTGAAGACTATGCCTGAGGGAGAAGAGCGTGATGCCCTAGTGAAGAAAACCGCCAACCAGATGAAGCGCGACCTTGTGACATGGGGACATGGTTCTGCCGATGACGAGCGCATCGCCAGCGATTTGGCACGATATACCGACGGCAAGATCCAACTCGACCTAAACAGCTTCACCTTCGAAAAGGTCAGTTCCACCGTCAGCAAGCCTACCGGCAAAAAGAAGAAATAAGTCTATGGCATCATTTATCATAGAAGGCGGTCATCTGCTGAGCGGCGAAATCACCCCACAAGGAGCCAAGAACGAGGCTCTGCAAGTGATTTGTGCCACGCTGCTGACCCACGAGGAGGTGACCATCCAAAATATCCCTGACATCCGTGACGTGAACAATCTCATCCAGTTGCTCAGGGATATCGGGGTGAAAGTATCTAAAAAGGAGTCAGGAAACAGGAGTCAGGAGAACACCTACACCTTCCAGGCTGATGCCCTGAACCTCGACTATCTGCAAAGTGATGAGTTCGTACATAAGTGTGCCGAACTCCGTGGTAGTGTCCTGATGATCGGGCCGTTGTTAGCGCGGATGGGTAAAGCTGTCATCGCCAAACCCGGTGGCGACAAGATTGGACGCCGCCGTCTCGATACCCATTTCCTCGGCTTCGAGAAACTCGGTGCCACCTTCAACCGCATCGCCGAACGCGATGTGTTTGAGATCTCCGCCAAGCAACTGAAAGGCACCAGCATGCTTCTCGATGAAGCCTCGGTGACGGGTACTGCCAACATCATCATGGCTGCCGTTCTGGCCAAAGGTACCACTACCATCTATAATGCCGCCTGCGAACCTTACGTCCAGCAACTCTGTCATCTACTGAATCGTATGGGTGCAAAGGTTAGCGGTATTGCCTCCAACCTCCTCACTATCGAGGGTGTAGAGCAGTTACACGGAGCCGAGCACCGCATCTTGCCCGATATGATCGAAGTAGGCTCCTTCATCGGTATGGCAGCGATGTGCGGCGACGGCATCCGCATCAAGAATGTCAGCATCAAGGACCTCGGCATCATCCCCGACACTTTCCGTCGTCTCGGCGTGAGGGTCAAGGTAGAAGGTGATGACCTCGTCATTCCGAGACAACGTCACTACGAAATACAATCATTCATCGATGGTACCATTATGACTCTCGCCGATGCCCCCTGGCCCGGACTGACTCCCGACCTACTCTCCGTACTCATCGTTGTGGCGACACAGGCCCGAGGCTCTGTGCTCTTCCATCAGAAGATGTTCGAGAGCCGTCTATTCTTCGTCGATAAACTCATCGACATGGGTGCCCAGATCATCCTCTGTGATCCACACCGTGCCGTGGTAGTGGGCCACGACAGGAAAATCACCCTGCGGGGAGGTCGTATGTCGAGTCCGGATATCCGTGCCGGTATCGCCCTGTTGATTGCTGCGATGAGTGCCAATGGCACCAGCCGCATCGACAATATCGAGCAGATAGACCGCGGCTACGAGAATATTGAGGCTCGCCTCAACGCTCTCGGTGCCAAGATTACAAGAGCATGATTAAGGAAGAGGAAGTCTATAAGATTGGCAAGTTGGGCAAGACCCACGGCGTGAAAGGAGAGATATCCTTCCTCTTCGACGACGATGTCTTCGACCGTGTCGATGCCGATTATCTCGTGCTGATGATAGATGGCATCCTCGTGCCTTTTTTTATGGAGGAGTACCGTTTCCGCAGCGACACCACCGCCATCGTGAAATTCGAGGATATCAACACTCAGGAACGGGCCCGTGAACTGACGGGCTGCGACATCTTCTTCCCCCGTACTCTGGCAGACAGCGATAACGAAAATCTCTCCTGGGCAGCCATTGTAGGCTTCGACATCATCGATACCGAAAGCGGAAATATTATAGGCCGCATTGCCTATGTCGATGACACGACCATCAATATTCTCTTCGAACTGGAGGACGGCCGTCTCATCCCCGCCTCCGAAGACCTTATCACCGCCATCGACCAGCAAGCCCGCACCATCACCATGCGCCTGCCTGAAGGCCTGCTCAGTCTCTAATCACCTACCATATAACGGTTTTCCGTGATAAAGATAATATTTTCAGCGAAACTCGGTGTGGTTTTGCGGATTTTTTGTACCTTTGCAGCCAAATTAATGAAAAAGAACCTATGGAACAGAAGAAACAGATAGCCATACTCGGCTCGACGGGATCGATAGGAACCCAGGCGCTCGAGGTGATTGAGGAGCACTCCGATCTCTATGAGGTGTATTGCCTGACTGCGAACAACAAGGTGGAACTGTTGGCGGAGCAAGCCCACAAGTTCAAGCCTGCCGCCATCATCATCGCCAATGAAGCGAGATACGACGAACTGAAATCGCTAATGAGCGACCTGCCCGACGTGAAAGTTTATGCCGGCGCACAGGCTCTCAACGAGATTGTCGAGGCTGGACCAATTAATATGGTACTCACAGCGATGGTAGGCTTTGCTGGCCTCAACCCCACTATCCACGCCATCAAAGCTGGCAAGACCATCTGCCTTGCTAACAAGGAGACGCTGGTGGTGGCTGGTGAACTGATTCTGCAGTTGGCTCAGCAATACCATACCCCCATCCTGCCCGTCGATAGTGAGCACTCCGCCATCTTCCAAAGCCTCGTCGGCGAAGACCAGAATCCGATTGAGAAGATCCTGCTGACAGCCAGCGGCGGCCCGTTCCGTTTGAAGACTATGGAAGAGATAGCCCACGTGACAAAAGCCGATGCCCTGCGTCACCCCACGTGGGACATGGGTGCGAAAATTACCATCGACTCTGCTTCGATGATGAACAAAGGTTTCGAGGTCATCGAGGCCAAATGGCTCTTCGGTGTTGATGCCAAGCAGATACAAGTGCTGGTGCATCCGCAGTCGATTGTCCACAGCGCCGTGCAGTTCCAAGACGGTTCCGTGAAGGCCCAACTCGGTGTGCCCGATATGCGACTGCCGATACAGTATGCGTTCTCATTCCCCCAGCGCCTGCACCTCAGCGGCGAACGCCTCGACCTCTTCAAGGCCCAGCACCTCGAGTTCTTCGAGCCCGACCTGAAGAAGTTCCGTTGTCTGGCCCTCGCCTTCGAGGCCATCGACAAGGGCGGTAACATGCCCTGTATCGTGAATGCCGCCAACGAGATTGTCAATCGTGGTTTCCTCGAGGACAAGTGCGGCTTTTTGCAGATGGGCGACATCATTGCCGAAACGATGGCCCGCGCCACCTTCGACAAGAATCCTTCATACGATACTTATATCGCGACCGATGCCGAAGCGCGTCGTATCGCCACAGAATTAATGAACAAATAAACGACAATGGAAATATTCTTTATTCGACTGTTACAATTCATGCTGGCTATCAGCCTGCTTGTATTGCTCCACGAACTGGGGCACTTTACGTTTGCCAAACTCTTCAAGGTACGCGTCACTAAGTTCTATCTGTTTTTCAACCCCAAATTTCACATCTTCAGCACCTACGACACCTGGGTGCGCCGACTGCTGAAACTGAATCCTGAGGTGGTTCCCACCAAGGAAGTGGAAGAAAAAGACGATAAAGGCGAGACCACGAAGACGACGGTGAAGGAATACGTAGGTACCGAGTACGGTCTGGGCTGGTTACCCCTCGGCGGCTACTGCGCCATTGACGGTATGATCGACGAGACCAACCAGAAGTTGTCGGAAGAGACCCACCCCTGGGAGTTCCGTGTAAAGCCTGTATGGCAGCGCCTGCTGATTATGATCGGTGGCGTACTTGTCAACTTCCTCCTTGCCCTGTTCATCTACTCCATGATTCTATACCACTGGGGCGACACCTACATCCCCGTGAAGGACATGACACTCGGCATGAAGTTCAACACTGAGGCGAAGGCGCTCGGTTTTCAAGACGGTGATATCCTTGTAGGCACCGACAAGGGCGCGTTCAAGGACTTCTCCGCCGATCTCTACCGCGACCTCTCCGAAGCCACCCGTATTGACATCATCCGCGATGGCAAAGAGATGTCGTTGAACCTCCCCGGCAACATCAACCTCTTAGGCATGCTCAAGGCAGAGCCTTCGTTTGTTCGGCCCCTTATCCCTTGTGAGATCGACAGTGTGATGGCCAACACCCCTGCCGCCAGCATCGGTCTGCAAAAGGGCGACAAGATTGTGGAATTCAACGGGAAACCCGTCGATTCCTATAATGAGTTCACTGATCAGATTGGTGTGCTCGAAGATATGATGACTGCTGCCAAGACCTCTGAAGACAGTCTGACTATCCGCACAGCAACACTGATTGTCGAACGTGAAGGTCTCACGATGTCACCTGAAGGCGAACAGACAGCCACGTCTGCCACCGTCCGCGACACCCTCGCCCTGACACTTACCTCCGACCTGAAAGTAGGCTTCATTGTCAAGGCCATTGCCGGACTCTACCAGCCCTACACCCGTGAGTACGGTTTCTTCGAGAGTTTTCCCGCTGGCATCAAGTACGGTTGGAACGTGCTGGCTGGCTATGTGGGCGATATGAAGTACGTGTTTACCGCTGACGGTGCCAAGTCGCTCGGTGGTTTCGGAGCAATCGGCAGTCTTTTCCCGCCCGTCTGGGACTGGTACCTCTTCTGGAAGATGACCGCCTTCCTTTCGATTATTCTCGCCTTTATGAACATCCTGCCTATCCCCGCCCTCGACGGCGGCCATGTGCTGTTCCTGCTTTACGAGATGATCACCCGTCGCAAGCCTTCGGATAAATTTATGATTCGCGCAGAGTATGTCGGTTTCGGCATCCTCATCCTACTGATGGTGGTAGCGAACCTCAACGACATCCTCCGCTGGCTGGGATATATGTAATGCACTATTCATGATGCATCATTGATGGCTACCGTGATGATAACCTTGTTTGCCATT
>CAJODF010000087.1:0-437 GCA_905233555.1 uncultured Prevotella sp.
AACCGCCATACTGTTCTTCCACGGAGGACTTGTCTTGCATAGAGACCATCTATTGTTAAATACGTTAAGTTAACTCACACTAAATCCAGTAGAACCACTATATTATCCTCTCTCCACCTAAAAATGTGCATTTTGCGCAAAACTAAAAAAGACGAAAAGACGCAAAGACAAAAGACGCTAAGACGTTACGAAACTTTATCATCACGCCCCAAAAGGCATACAGATTCAGAAATTCAGTTTTATACGGGCCCCTATACAAGAAAACACTAAAAACTTTACAAGATATATTGGTTCTACAGGATTTAGTGTGAGTTAACATTTCCATTCGTTAAGATTATTAATTCAAGTTTCGCAAGTTCCTAACTTGCCAGTTTTAATTGATAAAGTTCAACGAAATGACTGAGTTTGTCCGACCGATTCAAGAGCGTATCGAAGAT
>CAJODF010000087.1:468-20684 GCA_905233555.1 uncultured Prevotella sp.
ACTGGCAGACAACACCCTTGTGGCCCTAACCCTGATGATTGCTGAGAGTAAGACAGAGGAGAAAGATGTCATGGTGAAGGTGGTGGTGAACTTGATTAATCAAAGGAACGAGTAAGTGGTTTTGTTTTTTCGAACCTGCTCTACCTTGTATCCGGCCTCTCTGAGTTTCTCGATGATGCCGTGCTCACCTATCAAATGGCCGGCACCGAAGACAAACATTGTAGGTTTTTCATGCATGGCAACTATCATTCTCGGTAGCCACTTCTCGTTGCGGTCTTTAATCAATCCAGGAATCTGGTTTATTTCTTGGATTTGGAAGCTGACGAAACCTTCAAAATCGCCCGTCCTCCAATAGTTGTTAGTCTTCTCCATCTCTTCAATTATCTGTTGCTTGCGTCCCTCGTAGTTTTTTAGAAAGGCCATCAAGGAGTCTGCCTGCTCCTCAATGGTTAGGGGCTTTTTCTCCTGAATACCTAAATCAAATTTCATCCTCTCATCATCAAGTTGCCCCACGTTCCATCCTCGTTGCTGTACTCTTTTCATGAGATCCATGTCCATGCTTCCCTTCCTTTCCAGCAAACCCGATAAGTGCAATGAGAGTTGGTTTTGGAATGTGGATGGAGTCATCTTCCATAAATACTTCCATGTCGAATCTGACAGATCCCTGTTCGTTGCCTCTTTGAATTTCTCTGTCAGGATTTCAGCACTTTCTTTATCGATGATGTCAAAGATGTTCTTGTCGTCAGGATAATTTACCATCTGTACTCCCAGTTCACCTAAATTAATCACCATAGTCGTTCCAGAGGGCTTGTGTTCCACATACATTTGCTGACATTGTGACTCAGCCTCCAAATATTCAGGGATACTATCGAGTAACGAGCCTGATAGAATGTGTATTGTACCGAGCATGTACGATGGCTCTTTTAACCCATTGCCACTGATGCGGAAAAGGAACTGAGCGTTGATGCTGATGGTGGCGACGGTAAGGATTAGCGTCAGGGCCATCCGTTTCGCAAAATGACAAATGGTTTGACTCGTCTTCATGTTGTTCTTAGCCGAACGCTAATTCCTCTTTGTCGGGGGACTTGGTGATGTGGATGGTGGCACCTGGTTCAAGGTCGCCGTTCACAATCAGGTCGCTGACACCGTCCTCGATATAGTTCTGGATGGCTCGTTTCAGCGGACGGGCACCAAACTGCACATCGTAGCCCTTGGAGGCCACAAACTCCTTGGCCTCTTCAGACAGGTCGATATGATAGCCTATCTGTTCGATACGCTGATACAGTCCCTTCAGTTCGATGTCGATGATCTGCTTGATGGCTTCCAAGTCGAGTTGGTCGAAGGTGATGATCTCGTCGAGACGGTTCAGGAATTCTGGCGAGAACTGCTTCGAGAGGGCCTTTTGTACGATGTTACGGGCATGTTCCTTATCCTGTTCGTTAAGGGCGAGACCCGTATTGCCTGAGGCGCTGAATCCTACGCCCCGTCCGAAGTCCTTCAACTGACGGGTTCCTGCGTTGGAGGTCATGATGATGACGGTATTGCGGAAATCCACAAAGCGTCCGTTGCCGTCGGTGAGGCGTCCTTCGTCGAGTACCTGCAGGAGCAGGTTATAGACGTTGGCATGTGCCTTCTCAATCTCGTCGAGCAGGACGATGGAGTAGGGGTGACGACGCACACGCTCCGTCAGCTGTCCGCCTTCCTCATAGCCCACATAGCCCGGAGGCGCACCAATCAGGCGTGAGGTGTTGAAACTCTCCGTATATTCGCTCATATCGATGCGGATGAGGGCATCGCTGCTGCCGAACATGAATTCTGCCAGTTTCTTGGCCAGATAGGTCTTACCGACGCCCGTTGGTCCGAGGAACATGAAGACGCCGATGGGATGGTTGGGCTCTTTCAGTCCTACACGGTTGCGCTGGATGGCCTTCACCATCTTGGTGATGGCCTTGTCCTGTCCGATGACAGCAGCCTTGAGTTCCTGTTCCATGCCTTTCAGACGGA
Organism: uncultured Prevotella sp.; assembly: GCA_905233555.1. Classification (GTDB taxonomy): domain Bacteria; phylum Bacteroidota; class Bacteroidia; order Bacteroidales; family Bacteroidaceae; genus Prevotella. Next base: position 2,473 of record CAJODF010000087.1, read on the forward strand.
CACCCTCCTGTTCAGCCATTCGCTGTACGGGGACGCCAGTCATCATCGACACCACATTGGCCACCTGTTCAGCATCTACCACCTGGCGCTCTTCGTTCTCGCCACTCTGCCATTTCAGGTTCAGTTCCTTCAGATTGATCTCCAATTGCGTCTGACGGTCACGGTAGCCTGCTGCCAGTTCGTAGTCCTGACTCTTGACGGCTGCGTTCTTACGCTCCTTAATGTGGGCGATCTCTTTTTCTATCTCGAGTATCTCGGGCGGATGTGCATTGGAAAGATGTACGCGAGAGCCCGTCTCGTCCATTGCATCAATCGCCTTATCGGGCATAAAACGGTCTGTCACGTAGCGGTCTGTCAATTTGACACATGCCATGAGGGCCTCGTCGGTATAGGTGACGTGGTGATGAAACTCGTAGCGATCCTTGATGTTACGGAGTATCTGCAGGGTCTCTTCCTGGGTGGTCGGCTCTACCTGTACCTTTTGGAAACGACGTTCCAGAGCACCGTCCTTCTCAACGGAGTTACGGTATTCGTCGAGGGTGGTGGCGCCGATACACTGCATGGTGCCTCGTGCCAGCGCCGGTTTCATGATGTTGGCTGCGTCCATGCTGCCTGGTGTGGAGCCTGCGCCGATGATGGTGTGTATCTCGTCGATGAACACGATGACATCGGGGTTCTGCTCTAACTCCTTCATCAGGGCTTTCAGACGCTCCTCAAACTGTCCACGATACTTCGTACCAGCCACAACGCCCGTCATGTCGAGGGTGTAGATACGCTTGTCGAAGAGCATGGGTGAGGTGTGGTGATTGGCTATCTGCTGGGCAAGTCCCTCCACGATGGCACTCTTACCCACACCGGGTTCTCCGATGAGGATGGGGTTGTTCTTCTTGCGACGACCCAGAATCTCAACGACACGCTGTATTTCCTTCTCACGGCCTACGCAGGGATCCAGTTTCCCATCGAGGGCTGCCTGCGTCAGGTCTGTGCCGAAGGTGTCGAGCACGGGTGTCTTCGAGGCTGGCTTCTGGGTCTGTGTGGCGGTCGTGCTGGCTTTTCCAGCGTTTCCGGATTTGCCGGATGCGCCTGTCTCCTCGAATTCTTCCTCGTCCTCGTCGGGCAGGCCTATGCCACTGGTGATATTATTGGTCTTGGGGGCGTTGAGCAACGCCTGTACATCATCATAATTCATACTGTTCAATTCTAATACTTGTTTGGCACCATTGTTTGCGGCATCATGCAGAATGGCAAGCAACAGGTGCTGTTCGCTGACGTTTGTGGATCTCTGGATACGTGCCTCAAGCACAGCGAGTTTCAGGATATTATTCGCTTTTTCATTGAGAACCAGTTCGTGGGTGTAGATGGGCATTCCCAACTCATCCTCACGTACCTTGTTCTCAAGTTCTGTCTTGATGGATTGTAGATTCAGGTTCAGTCGGTGGAACACATCAATCACCGGACTTTCCTTCATCCTCAACAGACCCAGAAGCAGATGTTCCGGACCTACTGATCGACTGGCCAATCTTGCAGCCTCCTCACGGGAGTAGGCAAGTATTTCAGATACCTTAGGTGAAAACTGGCTTGACATCTAATTTACAATTTGACGATTTACAATTTACAATTTTCTGCAAAGTTACGAATAATCCCGCAAACATCGTGCCAATTCTTTAGAAAACTTTCAGCAAAAATAACTTAAAAGGTTTGGTGGGTACGGAAAAAATGACTACCTTTGCACGGTTAAAAACGCGTCAGAGGGGCTGAAAAGTGCCTTAAACGCAAAATTGTGCCTTTGGGGGCGCAGTGAAAAATTGTCAAATTGTAAATTGTCAAATAGTAAATTAAATAATGGATCAGAACTTCGACAACGACAGAATTATTAAGATCAACATCGAGGAAGAGATGAAATCCAGTTACATTGACTACTCAATGTCAGTCATTGTGGCCCGTGCCCTTCCCGATGTGCGTGACGGCTTTAAGCCCGTCCACCGCCGTATCCTGTACGGTATGATGAACATCAACAACGTCAGTACACAACCTTATAAGAAATGTGCGCGCGTCGTAGGTGAGGTGCTCGGTAAGTACCACCCCCACGGCGACAGTTCCGTCTATGGTGCCCTCGTCCGTATGGCACAGGAGTGGAACATGCGCTACACCCTCGTCGATGGACAGGGTAACTTCGGTTCTGTGGATGGTGACTCGCCTGCAGCCATGCGTTACACGGAGTGCCGTCTCTCGAAGATGGGTGAGCACATCATGGACGATCTCGACAAGGAGACCGTTGATATGGCCAACAACTTCGACGACTCCCTCCAGGAGCCTACCGTGATGCCTACCAAGGTGCCTAACCTGCTGGTGAACGGTGGTAACGGTATTGCCGTAGGTATGGCCACGAATATGCCTACCCACAATCTGGGTGAGGTGATCGACGGCTGCTGTGCCTATATCGACAACCCCGATATCGACACAGACGGACTGATGCAGTATATCCCAGGTCCCGACTTCCCCACAGGTGCCTATATCTACGGCCTGCAGGGTGTTCGTGATGCCTACGAGACGGGGCGTGGCCGTATCGTGATGCGTGCCAAGGCTGAGATCGAGAGTGGTGAGACCCACGACAAGATTGTTGTCACGGAGATTCCATACGGTGTGAACAAGGCCGACCTCGTGGCCTATATCGCTGATCTCGCCAACCAGCACAAGATTGAGGGTGTGGCGAATGTGAATGATGAGTCGGGTCGTCAGGGTATGCGTATCGTGGTCGATGTGAAGCGTGATGCCAATGCCAACGTGCTGCTCAACAAACTCTTCAAGATGACTGCTCTGCAGAGTTCGTTCTCTGTCAACAATATCGCCCTTGTGAAGGGTCGTCCCCGTCTGCTCAACCTCAAGGAGTGCGTCAAGTACTTCGTGGAGCACCGTCACGATGTGACCATCCGTCGCACTAAGTACGACCTGCGTAAGGCCCAGGAGCGTGCCCATATCCTTGAGGGCTTGATCATCGCCGTCAACAATATCGACGAGGTGGTACACATTATTAGAAATAGTAAGACTCCGACGGATGCCCAGCGCAACTTGGAGGTTCGCTTCGAACTCGATGAACTCCAGTCGAAGGCAATCGTCGATATGCGTCTGGCACAGTTGACAGGCCTGCGTGTGGATCAACTCCACCAGGAGTTCGACGACTTGCAGAAACTCATTGCTGACTTGCAGGAGATCCTCGACAACCCCGAGCGCTGTAAGGAAGTGATGAAGAATGACCTGTTGGAGGTGAAGGAGAAGTATGGTGACGAGCGTCGTACGGAGATTATCCCCTTCGACCACGAGTTCAATGCCGAAGACTTCTATCCCGATGATCCTGTGGTCATCACCATCTCGCACATGGGTTACATCAAGCGTACTCATCTCGATGAGTTCCACGAGCAGGGTCGTGGTGGCGTAGGCGCTAAGGCTGCCCGTCATCGTGACAATGACTTCACGGAGTATATCTATCCCGCCACAATGCACAACACGCTGCTCTTCTTCACCCAGAAGGGACGCTGCTACTGGCAGAAGTGCTACGAGATTCCTGAGGGTGACAAGAACTCGAAGGGTCGTGCCATCCAGAACATGCTGAACATCGAGCCCGATGATTCCATCAATGCTGTACTGCGCATCAAGAATTTCAACGATGAGGAGTTCTTGCAGTCGCACTACGTGGTGTTTGCCACCAAGCAGGGTATCATCAAGAAGACCCGTCTCGATGCCTATAAGAACGTACGTGCCGCTGGTGTCATCGCCATCAATATCAATGAGGGCGACGAGGTGGTAGGCGTCCGTCTGACCAATGGCAGCAATGAGTTGTTGCTGGCTAACCGTAACGGTCGTGCCGTCCGCTTCGACGAGAACGATGTCCGTACGATGGGCCGTGTGGCTACGGGTGTCATCGGTATGCGTCTCGACGGTGGCGACGACGAGGTGGTCGGTATGGTCTGCGTCAACGATCCTAACGTGGAGACCATCATGGTTGTCTCTGAGAACGGCTACGGCAAGCGCTCGGAGGTAGAGGACTACCGTAAGACCCTGCGTGGTGCGAAGGGTGTGAAGACTCTCGCCATTACAGAGAAGACGGGTCGTCTGGTGGCTATCAAGGTTGTTACCGACGAGAACGACCTGATGATCATCAACAAGAGTGGTATCTTGATCCGCCTGAAGGTGGCCGATGTCCGTGTGATGGGCCGTAACACCCAGGGTGTGCGACTGATCAACCTCACAAAGAAGAACGACACCATCGCCAGTGTGTGCAAGGTGACGTCGAGTCAGGAAGAAGATGTAGAGGAAGCAGAGGTGCTGAATGAAGAACTGCCCGCCGACACGAGTGTCGATGCTGCTTAACAATGAATAATAACAATTAAACCAAATTTTTAAAAGGCTTATGAAAAAGTTTATGATGATGGCAATGTTCATGGTAGCTAGCGCTACCGCATTTGCCGGTGACAGTGATGCTTTGAAGGCTATCCTCAAGGCAAAGGACTATGCAGAGGCTGAAGCCCTGCTGAAGAGTGGCCTGAGTCAACTCGCCAACGATCAGGAGAAGGCAAAGGCTTACAACAAACTTGTCGATCTCGCTTATGCGAAGTATAAGAAGGAAGACGACACTCGTATTACCAATCAGGCTCTTCAGAAGAATGATCCTGTCGATACTGATGGTATGATTCAGGCTGGTATTGCCGCCCTCACCTATGCTACTGAGTGTGACAAGTATGATATTCTTCCCAATGCAAAGGGTCAGGTGAAGCCTGCTTTCCAGAAGAAGAACCAGGACCGTCTGCAGAGTGTGTTCAAGGGTCTGTACGAGAAGGGCTGCGACTTTGCCGAGAGCACAAAGAACGCTGAAGCTTTTCAGTGCCTGGATGCTTATCTGAAGGCTGCTGATTCACCTCTCTTCAGTGTGATTCCCGCTATCAAGAATGACCCGAACCACGGTATCGCTGCTTACTATGCAGGTCGTGCCGCCATGCAGTTGGATAATAAGGCTCGTGCCATCGAACTTCTGAAGATGGGTGTGAGCGATACCATCAAGCAGGTTCACGATTTCAGCCTCGACCTCCTTCTTTACACATTGGGCAAGAACCGTTCTACGAAGGAAGACTCTCTCAAGTTCATCAACGACATGAAGGATCTGTATGCTCAGTATCCTGAGAGCGAGAAGGTTTATTCCTACCTGTGCGACGCCCTGATTCTCAACAACGACGAGGCTGCTGTTGTAGAGATTGGCAAGAATCATCTGGCTAAGTATCCCGACTCTGTGCTTCCTCACATCTACAGCGCTTTCCTGCTGCAGAACCAGAAGAAGTATCAGGAGGCTATCGACCAGTGGAACAAGGTTCCTGAGTCACAGCCCAACTATGTGCAGTTCGCTTACTATCGTGCTGTCTGCAAATACAATATTGCAGTCGAATTCAACGAGGCCAACTCCGATGCACGTACGGGTCGTCTGACACCTGAGAACGAGACGAAGTTCAAGGAACTGATCGCTGCTGCCCAGACTGACTTCGAGAAGTGCCAGGAACTGGATCCTGACCAGAATACTGTGAAGTGGAAGTATCTGTTGCACAACGTCTATACTCAACTTGGACTTACAGACAAGGCTGCAGCCCTTGAATAAAGCGTGTGCCTCAAATCTTACGAAATTGTATTTTATTCCTTAGTGTGATCCTCGCACTATCTGTTTCCGCCCAACGGAAGCAGATAGGCGAGGCTCGTACATATCTGAAAAGCGGCAAGAACTTCGATAAGGCAGAGCGGCTGATGACCGACTTGTTGAAGGATTCTGCCAACCAAGACAACAAGCGCATCTACGAGATCTGGCTCCAGAGCGTGCAGAAGCAGTACGAACAGGCCAACGAGCGGTTCTACATGCGGAAGCAACAGGACACAGCCCAATTCTTCTCGTTGGTGCGCCGTATGTTTTCCATCGCTTTTTGTCTGGACTCCCTCGATGTACGACCCGATAAGAAGGGGAGGGTAGAGCCCGAACTCCGAAAGGACGTGGCGAAGGATATGATCAACTACAGACCGAACCTCTTCTATGGGGGCGCTTATCTTGTCAGGAAGAGTGACTTTAAGAAAGCCTATGACTATTTTGAGACCTATCTTGACTGTACCCGTCAGCCTCTTTTCACGGGTTATGATCCCATCTTCGCTGATGATTCGCACTTGAAGGAAGCCGCCTACTGGGCCTGTTATTGCGGTTACAGGATGAACGACCCCTTGATGGCGCTTCGTCACAGGGAACTGGCGCTTCAGGATTCGTCGAAGCGTGATATGACTTTCCAATATATCGCAGAATCGTGGAAGACCCTGCAGGATGACTCGATGTATGTGGCTACCCTCCAAGAGGGGTTTCTGGAGTATCCTACATCGAATTATTTCTTCCCTCGTCTGATGGATTCCTTTACGCAGAAAGGACAATACCGGAAAGCCCTCGCTATCGTTGATATTGCTCTGGAGGCCGACTCGCTCAATGAGCTGTATCTCTATGCCAAGTCGAGCGTGCTGCTGCAAATGGAGCGCTATGCAGAGAGTCTGGCCGTTACCGATAAGTTGCTGAAGTTCAACGACAAGCAGGCTGACGCTTACTACAATGGCGGCTCTGCTTATCTGAACATCGCCCTGCGTATGGACCCCCAGCGACACAAGAAACAGGTAAGGGAAATGTATCAGAAAGCTTTGCCCTATATGGAGAAATATCGTGCTTTAGCCCCTTCGGAAACACAGAAGTGGGGACCTGCGCTTTATCGTATCTACTTCAACCTGAACATGGGAAAACAGTTTGATGAGATTGATAAAATCTTAAAGAAATAAAAAAGTTTGCCCTTATTGATATACCTTATCGATTTTATTTGTACTTTTGTAGGATAGAATATATTTCAATCTAAAACAAATAAAAACGTAAGGACTATGGCAGAAAATGCTCAGTTGATTGCCCAGTGCGAGGCAATTGCAAAAGAATGGCTCTCTCCGGCCTTTGACGAGGAGACACGTAAGGAAGTTCAGGCAATGCTTGACAACCCCGATAAGACTGCTCTTATCGATGCGTTCTATCAGAATCTGGAGTTTGGTACAGGTGGTCTGCGTGGTATCATGGGCGCAGGAACCAACCGTATGAACAAGTACATCGTGGGTATGGCTACTCAGGGATTTGCCAACTACATCAATAAGGCTTTCCCAGGTAAGCAGAGTGCTGTGGTGGTAGGTCACGACTGCCGTAACAACGGACGTATGTTCGCTGAGACCGTCGCCGACATTTTCTCGGCCAACGGCATCAAGGTCTATCTCTTCGAGAGCCTCCGTCCCACACCGGAGATCTCGTTTGCCATCCGTCAACTCGGTTGTCAGGCTGGTGTCAACGTCACTGCTTCTCACAACCCCCGTGAATACAACGGCTACAAGGCCTACTGGGATGACGGCGCTCAGGTGCTGGCTCCACACGATAAGGGTATCATCGACGAGGTGAACAAGGTGAAAATCCAGGATGTGAAGTTTGAGGGTAACAAGGACCTCATCGACATCATCGGTGGTGAGATGGACTGGGATTATATCCAGGCTGTCAAGGAGGCAATGGTGGATCAGGATGTCATCATGCGCCAGAAGGACCTCAACATCGTCTATTCGCCCATGCACGGCACGGGTCGTGTCATCGTTCCGATGGCCCTGCGTTCATGGGGCTTCCAGAATATCCACGTGGTACCCGAGCAGATGGTTGTCGATGGTAACTTCCCCACCGTCATCAGCCCGAATCCTGAGAATGCTGAGGCTATGACACTGGGTATGAAACTCGGTACGAAACTCAATGCCGACCTTGTGATTGCCTCCGATCCTGATGCTGACCGTCTGGCTATTGTCTGCCGCAACCCGAAGGGCGAGTGGGAGATCTTGAATGGTAACCAGACTGCTATGATGTTCTCTTGGTACATCATTGCCAACAAGAAGAAACTCGGCCAGTTGAAGGGTAACGAGTTCCTCGTGAAGACCATCGTGACCACCGAGGTGATCGCTGAGATTGCTAAGAAGAATGGTGTGGAGTATATGGACTGCTATACGGGCTTCAAGTGGATTGCCAACGAGATTCGCGTCAATGAGGGCAAGAAGAAGTATATCGGTGGTGGTGAGGAATCGTTCGGCTTCCTGCCGTTTGATAAGGTTCGTGATAAGGACTCCCCAGCATCTATCTGTCTCATCTGTGAGATTGCAGCATGGGCTCGCGACAACGGTATGACGCTCTACGATCTGCTGATGAATATCTATAAGGAGTATGGCTTCTCGAAGGAAATCACCGTCAATGTGGTTCGTCCGGGTAAGACTGGTGCCGATGAGATCAAGCAGATGATGACCAATTTCCGTGAAAACCCGCCGAAGTCGTTGGGCGGCTCGAAGGTCTGCCTGTGGAAAGACTATAAGACCTTAGAGGCGAAGGATGCTCAGGGTAATGTGACGAAACTCAATATGCCTGATACCAGCAACGTACTGCAGTGGTTCTGCGAGGATGGCACGAAGGTTTCTGTCCGTCCTTCCGGTACAGAACCGAAGATCAAGTTCTACACCGAGGTCAAGAATCCTTCCTTCAAGGGCGCTGCCGACTACGAGCCCTGCTCTAAGGCTGCCGATGCGAAGATCGAGGCTCTCAAGAAAGACTTGAATCTCTAAGCGATGGCATTTGAATATATGTCACAAGAGGGCTACGACAAACTCGTAGCCGAACTTCATCAACTGGAGAGTGTGGAACTTCCCCAGGTACGAGAAGCAATCGCTGAGGCTCGCGACAAAGGCGACCTCAGCGAGAACTTCGAGTATCATGCAGCCAAGCGTGAACAGTCACGACTGCTAGGTAGGATTCGTTTCAAGCAAAGAGTTCTGGCCAATGCACGGGTCATCGATATGTCGAAGTTGGGTAACGGCAGCGTGCAGTTGCTCAGTCAGGTGGAGATGACCAATCTGGCCAACAATGCCAGGATGACCTACACGATAGCCAGTCCGCATGAGGCCAATCTGCGTGAAGGGAAGATCTCTATCAAGTCGCCTATCGCGCAGGCTTTGCTCAACAAGAATGTGGGCGATGTTGTGGAGGTGCGCGTCCCAGCCGGTCTGCTCAAACTCCGCATCGAGAGCGTAAAATAAAGGGAATTTGATAGGTGCTAACACCATCAAACGCTTTCAAGTAACTTTTTTCGAAAAAAGTTGCAGAAAGATTTGGAGGATTCAGAAAAATGTAGTACCTTTGCACCCGCAATCAAGGAGATAACCCCACGGTTGAAGCACAAAACCTCCTTTTGGAAGGATGGGTGAGTGGCTGAAACCAGCAGTTTGCTAAACTGCCGTACGGGTTCCCGTACCGGGGGTTCGAATCCCCCTCCTTCCTTTCTCTGAGAGAGCAACTAACAGGATGGTCGATTCATCTAATGGTTAGGATACAAGATTCTCAATCTTGGCATAGGGGTTCGATTCCCCTATCGACTACAAATAAGGCTTCTGAGAAATCAGAAGCCTTTTTGTTTGTATCTTTTGTTTCTATTTGAAGGCGATGATACTCGTCAGATCCTTATCGAAATAAAAGGTGCGCGACTGGTTCAGGCTGTCTGCTCCGTAGCGCATACGGATAAAAAGCAGGGTGGGTGAGGTGCGCTCAGTCGTGAAACTCACGTCCTTGAAGAGCGTATCTTTCTGTGCCCGCTGTCTCATCTCTTGCAGCAGTGAGTCGCTGATCACTTTTGTCGAGTCGAGGTCAGAGAACGAACTGATGTCGATCTCTTCCGTCGCATGCTCCTTCACGAAAGCCTTAACTAGTTGCTTGGCCTCGTACCGCTGCCCACACGAAGCGAGCAGCAGCAGAGCCCATATACCTAATATTATATGTACGCGCGAACGTTTCATTTCTGGGGGATGTTTTTTAGCACGTCGAGCAAATGATCCCACACCATCTGGACAGTGGGGATGTGCAGACGCTCGTCGGGTGTGTGGACAAAGCGCAGGGTGGGACCGAAACTCACCATGTCGAGGTTGGGGTAGCGCTCAGAGAAGAGTCCGCACTCCAGACCTGCGTGGATGCCACGCACGATGGGATCCTTGCCGAACAGTTTCTTGTAGGATGCGATTACAATCTCTTGCAACTTCGAGTTGGCCTTCATCTTCCAGGCGGGATAACCATCGCTGCTCTTGGCCTCTGCACCAGCTAGTTCGAAGACTGCCTGTATGGTGGCACACATATTGTCGAGGTTCGACATCACGTTTGAGCGCTGACTACTTAGGATATCGATGGCGTTCTCAGAGGAGTGTACGCTGGCGATGTTGCTCGATGTCTCAACCATTCCGCCGAGGGCTTCGTCCTGACAGATAGCATAGATGCCGTTATCGACAGCCTGCAAGGCCCAGATGAATTTCTTGGCCACTTCAGGGGCGATGATGTTTTCTGCTTCGGTACTCTCCATCGCGAACACCATCTGCGTGTCAGTTACGTGGAACTCGTCCTCCACCTCTGCAGCAAACACATTCCAGTCAGCACGGATATTTTCTTTCAGGTCGTTGGGAACGGCAATCACGAAGTAGCCGTCGCGAGGGATCGCATTGTGCAGTTTGCCGCTATGGAACTGTGCCAGTTGGATGCCCTCGTAGCGTTTCATCTCCTGGAACAGGAAACGGGCCAGCAGTTTGATGGCATTGGCACGCTTCTTGTTGATATCGTCGCCAGAGTGTCCGCCCACGAGTCCTTTCAGCGAACCTTTGATAAAGAAAGCACCAGTAGGAGCGGCCTGACGTTCGAAGGTGAACTTGGCCTGGGTGTTTCGACCGCCTGCACAAGAAACAAAAATTTCTCCCTCATCCTCCGAGTCGAGGTTGATCAGATAGTCACCCGTCATAAAACCAGCCTTCAGACCCTCGGCACCAGTCAGGCCCGTCTCTTCGTCACGGGTAAAGAGGCACTCAATGGGACCGTGTTCAATGTCGTCGGAAGCAAGGATGGCCAGTTCGATGGCACAGCCGATACCGTCGTCAGCACCGAGGGTCGTGCCCTCTGCTGTCAACCACTCACCATCAATATAGGTCTTGATAGCATCCTTGTCGAAATCAAACTCCACATCCACCAGTTTATCGCACACCATATCCATGTGACTCTGCAGGATGACGGTCTTGCACTGTTCCATGCCCTTGGTGGCTGGCTTACGGATAATGACGTTGCCTGTCTCATCGACTTTTGTGTCGAGTCCGTGGCTCTTGCCCCAGTTTCGGAGGTACTCAATCATCTTCTCTTCACGCTTCGAAGGGCGTGGAATTTCGTTAATCTTCGCAAATTCAGCGAAGACAACAGCCGGTTTTAAGTCGTTTTTATTCATTATTAATGCTATTTTTGATTTTATTTTTGGTATATTGCGCTCTTATTCGTACCTTTGCAGCCGAATTGCAACTGCGATTGAGACTCTCGTCATATCTGCGTTAATAATTGCTATCGCGATGGTATTTTTCCTCGTGAGGGTATTGTTCGTGAAGCAGGGCGAGTTCAAATCGCAGCATATCCACGACTCCGAAGCGATGCGTGAACGGGGGATTAACTGCGTGCTTGATCAGGATCGTGAAATGCGTAATCAAAATATAATAAGTAAAAGATGAAAAAGTACATTTTCCCTGCACTCGCCATCGCAGCAATGATGGTTTCGTGCAACAATTCCGCCCCGAAGATGGATGAGCAGCCTGCTGCTGCCGGCGCTTCCACGACGGGTATGAAGATCGCCTACGTAGAGGTTGACTCGCTGATGACTCAGTACACCTTTGCCAAGGACTACAGCGTGACACTTGAGAAAAAGTCGAACAACGCCCGCAACACGCTGACCCAGAAGGGTAATGCCCTGCAGGCTGCCGTGAACAACTTCCAGCAGAAACTGAACAACAACGGTTTCCAGAGCCGTGAGCAGGCTGCCAGCGTGCAGAACGCCATCCAGCGTCAGCAGAACGACCTGCAGGCCCTCCAGGCTCGTTTGGAGACGGAACTGGCCAACGAGACGGCTAAGTTTAATGAGGCTTTGCGTGACTCGCTGAACAACTTCCTGAGAGCTTACAATAACGACAAGAAGTACGACATCATCCTTTCGAAGGCTGGTGACAATATCCTCTTCGCCGATAAGAAGTACGACATCACACAGGACGTGATCAACGGTTTGAACAAGCGTTATAAGCCCGCCAAGAAGGCTGACGAAAAGAAAGCAGAAGACAAGAAAGAGGAGAAGAAATAATATTGTCCCCCTCATATTAAATAACCCGCCCTTATTGCGCAATAAGGGCGGGTTATTGTTGAATAACGGCAGGTTATTAAATGCCGAGTTTCTTACGGATGGCGGCAGGGATGGCGTTCTTGTTGATAAGGAAGTCCATTGTGTTGGCAGCGATGAAGGCTTTGGTCATATACCAGGTGCCCTTGTAGTCGCCGGTCTCGCCCCAAGAGTTCTGTACCATATAATACTCTTTGCCGTTCTGGTCCTTGGCCACACCGTAGATGTGCATACCGTGGTCGTCGGTCAGTTCCCAGTTGTCGAAGCGCTCCTGACGCATCTCTTGGGTAGGCACGATCTCGGGCACATTGCATCCGAGGGAATCGATAATGTTACGTTTCTTATCGGCGGTCAGTTTGAGCCAACGGGCCATGTCGCTACCACTGAGGTTCTGTGCAGATTTCCCGTCAACGGCGTAGGCCAGTCCCTTGCGAGTAAAACCGTCTTCCGATACGTCGCCGCTCCAGGCTACGGTATAGCCGTTCTCAATGGCGTTGTCGATGATTTGCATCATCTCGTCCATCGGCAGGTTGTAGGAGAGGGGGAAGCGCCAGTTGTCCTGTACCTCTACTGCGAAAGCCGTGTAGAAGGGATGGTGTGTGTAACTGGTGATGGAGACATAGTCGTCGAGGTTGATGCCGAGTGAGGCCATAAACGACTTCGGGGTGTACTCCTTGCCCTCATAGACGAACTTCTCCGGGCACTTGCCGAGATAAGCGTCGAGGATGCCCTGCAAGCCGACCTTCCACTGGTTGCTGATCTTCTTAGCAGAACTCTTTGATACGGCTGCCACGTAAGGCTCGAGGATGGAGAAGAATTCATTGAAGTTGTTCAGTGAGTCGCCATAGAGAGAACCGGGGAAGGGCATGGCATCGATGGGGCAGATGCCCCATGTCTTCAAGGTGTGAAGCACATCCTCAGCACTGCCGCCCTGTGCGAACTGACAGTCACCGTGATAGCGTACCACCTGGATAGCGCGTTCCATATAGGTCTTGTTGGCCACAAATGCCTCACAGAGGGTGTATTTCTTACCCGTGGCTTTTAGAATCTCTGCCTCGAAGAACGAGAGCGTAGAGTAGTCCCAGCACGTACCCGAACGGTTCTGATCCTTAATACTGGTAATGGGATTCGCCTTAATCGTTGTAAACACGGGCTTGTTCTGGTCTTTCTTTTCGGGAGCCTTTTTCTTGGCTGCCGATGCACTGAGGGCTATCATAGCCATGAGTGCAAAAGTTAAAATCTTCTTCATTTTTTTCTTTTATTATTTTGATTTTTATAGAATTATCTAGGATTACCTAGGATAGCCTAGGACAGCCTAGGATAGCCTAGGGCTTAACCATGAAGGCTTCAAGTTCCTGGGGATGGTAGGGGATTCGCTTCGAGCCGAGGAAGCGGCAGCCATCCTTAGTAATCAACAGGTCATCCTCGATGCGGATGCCACCGAAGTCCTTGTATTCCTCCAGTTTGTCGAAGTTGAGGAACTCCTTGCAGTGGCCTTCTTTCCGCCAGAGGTCGATGAGATGGGGGATGAAGTAGATGCCCGGCTCGTCAGTAAGTACGAAGCCTGGTTCAAGTTTGCGCCCCATGCGCAGACAGTTGGTGCCAAACTGCTCCAGGTTCGGACGGGTCTCCTCGTCGAAGCCCACGTAAATCTGGCCTAAGCCTTCCATATCGTGCACATCCATACCCATCATGTGTCCTAATCCATGAGGCAGGAACATAGCGTGGGCACCGGCTGCGACAGCCTCGTCGGTATCGCCTTTCATCAGACCGAGTTCCTTGAGACGCTCCGTCATCTGCCGACATACGGCAAAGTGGACATCTTGATATTTCACCCCAGGCTTGGCCACCTGTAATACGTAGTCGTGACACTCTTCCACGATGCTGTATATTTCCAGTTGGCGCTGCGAGAACTTGCCATTGACGGGCATTGTACGGGTGTGATCGGAGCAGTAGTCGTTCAGTTCACAACCAGCATCGCAGAGCACCAGTCGCCCATCCTCCAACTTCGCATCAGAGGGGTTGCCGTGCATGATCTCGCCGTGCTGCGAGAAAATCGTCGCAAAACTGTTGCCTTGTGCCAGACTACGGGCAATGCCGTCAACCTGTCCGGCAACGAACCGTTCTGTGACGCCAGGCTTAATCAGCAGTTGCGCTGTGGTGTGCATCACGTAGCCCACGTCGCAGGCTGCCTCGATATAGGCAATTTCCTCTGCACTCTTCGTAGCACGCATCTTTACGACTGCCTTGATGAGTGGGAGCGATGCTTTCTCCTTCTGCTGCGAGGGATGGATACCCAGCAGATCCATAATCTGGATCTTCGTGTCGAAGCGGTAGGGTGGGAGGAAATGAATGTTTTTGCTATTTACATATTCCTTCAATTTTACCATCGGGGCGGTCTTGTTGACACCCACCTCTGCGGCAAGGTCGGCCACCGATGGGGTGTAGCCCATCCACACGATATCCTCCACATCGATGTCGTCACCAAAGAGCCACTCTTCATCGTTGTCGATATCAATCACACCAACGAGTCCGTCTCTATGCTGACCGAAGTAGTACAGAAATGATGAATCCTGTCGCATCGGAGCATACGCATTGGCGGGATAGTTCATTGGTGAGTCGTTATTGCCGAAAAGGACAATCATACCGTTGCCCACGAGCCTTTTCAGTTCAGCGCGTCGCTGAATATAAGTTTCTTTGCTAAACATTGTTATTTCTTTTTAGGGAATATAATCTTCTAACCTTCGTCGCCTATGATTTCTCTTTTTCCGAATACATCGACATAGGTGACACTATTTCCATCTCCGTCGTAAAGATTGCAATATATGCAGGAGTCATAGACTCTATAAATCCAATATACTGTCTCGCCGTGAATGCCAGTAGCGCGATTGATGCTATATAATAAGGTTGGATCACCCTCAAAGTTCTTGAATTGCTCAGCCATCTTTTGAGCCTCAGGTATCAGCCATGCAGGCAATTCGTCATATTCATTAACAATGATGTTCTCGTCATCACTGGAACATGCACCAAGACCAAAAGTCAGAAACAGTGCAATAAAAAAAGAAATGTACTTTCTCATGATGCAAATTTTTTGCATTCCAAATTTTCCCTGACTATTTTTAATGGGTTTCAGATAATTTTAGTACCTTTGCAACCAAATTTGAAATAATAGACTTAAAATACAATGGGAAAAGTAATATTGACCGGTGACCGCCCCACCGGAAAACTCCACTTAGGACACTATGTAGGTTCGTTGCGCCGTCGTGTCGAATTGCAGAATCAGGGCGACTATGACCGTATGTTTGTGTTTATGGCCGATGTGCAGGCCTTGACCGATAATGCCGACAACCCGGAGAAAATCCGTCAGAACATCATAGAGGTGGCTCTCGACTACCTCGCAGCAGGTCTCGACCCAGAGAAGTGTGTGCTCTTCATCCAGAGTCAGATTCCTGAACTCGCCGAACTCACTACCTATCTGATGAACCTCGTCAGCGTGAGCCGTGTGCAGCGCAACCCCACGGTGAAGACGGAAGTCAAGATGCGTGGCTTCGAGGGCGAGAGCATCCCCCTCGGATTCTTCTGCTATCCTGTCTCTCAGGCTGCTGACATCACGCTTTTCAAGGCTACTACTGTCCCTGCCGGAGAGGATCAGGAGCCGATGCTTGAAGTTTGTCGCGAACTGGTGCGCCGTTTCAACCAGATTTATGCACCTGTGCTTGTAGAGCCGAACATCCTGTTGCCTGAGAATCTGACAGCCCGTCGTCTGCCAGGTACAGATGGCAAGGAGAAGATGTCGAAGTCGTTAGGCAACTGCATTTATCTCTCCGATACGGCTGATGATGTCTGGCAGAAGGTTCGCTCGATGTATACCGATCCTGAGCATATCAACCTGAATGATCCAGGTCATGTGGAGGGTAATGCTGTCTTTACCTACCTTGACGCTTTCTCGTGTGATGCTGATTTCGCTGAGTTCTGGCCTGAGTATCAGAACCTTGACGAACTGAAAGACCACTACCGTCGTGGTGGTTTGGGCGATATGAAGTGCAAGAAGTTCCTGAATCAGGTACTGAATAAGTTCTTGGAGCCGATGCGCTTGCGTCGTGCTGAGTTCGAGAAGGACATCCCTGAGATCTACAATATCCTGAAGAAGGGTACGGAACAGGCTCGCGAAGTAGGTGCCCAGACAATGGACGAAGTCCGCAAGGCCATGCAGATTGATTATTTCAACGATACCGAACTCATTCGCCAACAGAGCGAACGCTTTGCCAAATAAATTAGCGTAACAATTCCCCTCCTCAAGGAGGAGGGGCCTGGGGTGGAGGAGATAAACTCTTCTACCTTTTTTATTTGTCTTTTAGTAAATCCGGGCGGAGTCGCTTGGTGCGCTCCATCGCCTGTTCCAGTTCCCATTCACGGATTTTGGCCTCGTTGCCGCTGAGCAGGATGTCTGGCACCTTCCAACCTTTATAGTCAGCCGGACGAGTGTAGATGGGGGCAGCGAGGATGTCGTCCTGAAAACAGTCTGACAGGGCACTCTGCTCGTCGCCAATCACCCCAGGCACCACTCTCACCACAGCATCGGCAATCATCGCAGCCACCAGTTCACCACCTGTCAACACAAAATCGCCGATGGAGATCTCTCGGGTGATGAGATGGTCACGGATGCGCTGGTCGATCCCCTTATAGTGGCCTGCGAGGATGATCAGATTGCCCTTCAAAGAGAGTTCGTTGGCGATATGCTGATCGAAGCGTTCGCCATCGGGGGAGGTAAAGATCACCTCGTCGTAATCGCGTTCTGCTTTCAGGGCAGTGATACAACGGTCTATGGGTTCGCACTGCATCACCATACCGGCAGAGCCGCCGTATGGATAGTCATCTACCCGTCGCCACTTGTCGAGGGTGTAGTCACGCAGGTTGTGCAGACGGATTTCCGCCAGTCCTTTCTTCTCAGCCCTTGCCAGGATGGACTCATGGACGAACCCTTCCAGCATCTCAGGCAATACGGTGATGATATCTATTCGCATTTGAAATTTGAAGTTTGAAGTTTATGATTACTCGGAGGCGAGGAAACGGCGGATGGCTTCAAGGTGCTTCTCACCAGCGGTGCGTCCGATGTCATAGACATGCTGCATCTCATCGGGGTCGTGTGAGGTATATCCGATAGGCAGTGACTTTTCAGGTCGGATGACGAGGGCACGCTCAGCCATCTCTGCCTCATAGACATACACCAGTTCCTTATTATACATGATGTGTCGCTTGTCCATCGCCTCAATCATCTTCGGATATTTCCTGAGGGCAATGCGCATCAGGGGCATCAACTTATTGTGCTCTTTCACGAAACCGTCGGGCTGGGTCAGGATGACAACATTCCTGTCGTAGCCGATGCTCTCAAAGTATTGCAAAGGAATGGAGTCGGCCACGCCCCCGTCGAGCACTTTCATGCCTTCCAACTCCACCACCTTCGAGGCCAGAGGCATCGAGGCAGAGGCACGGATCCAGTCGTAGGTGAGGGGCGTGCTTTTTTCCAGTTTCTTGTAGACGGCCTCCCCCGTCTCCACATCTGTGCAGACTGCATAGAACTCCATCGGATTCTCCTCAAAGGCCTTGTCGTCGAAGATGTCGTACTGCGTGGGGATGATGTGATAGCCGAACTCAGCATTATAGAGGTCGCCCGTCTTCCACCACGACTGCCAACTGCAATAGCGCTTGTCGCGTGCGAACCTTTTATTATATCTGAGGGCGCGTCCTGGCTGTCTCGACTTGTAATTGCACCCGAAGGCCGCCCCTGCGGACACGCCGATGATGCCGTCAGGCTCGATGCCTGCCTCCATCATCACATCGAGGATCCCTGCCGTAAACAGCCCCCTCATTGCACCGCCTTCTAATACCAGTCCACGTTTCATAGGTGCAAAGGTAGTG
>CAJODF010000088.1 GCA_905233555.1 uncultured Prevotella sp.
CATACCGAGCACAGTACCGAACAGAGCGGTCAGGGTACCCAGAGATACGATGGTAGCAACCATAGGCATGTTCATCTGAAGGGTAGGCATCTCGAGCTGTGTAGCCTCTTCGTGAGCCTGTGTGATCTTGGCGATCTTAGCGGCCTTCTTCAGTGTGTCGTCGGTCTCAACAGTCTGATACATGTTGATAGAAGCCATAACGACGTTACCAACGGTACCCTGCATCTTGTTGCAGAGATCCTTTGCCTTAGAGAAGTCCTGAGCCTTGATGGCGTTCTTAACCTCAGCGGTGAACTTAGCCAGGTTCATCTTACCGGCAGCGGTCTTAATAGCGAAGTAGCGCTCGATACCGAGGCAGATCACGGTGAAGAGAAGGGTAAGGATCAAACCTACAACGAAACCTCCCTTATACACAGTACCCAGCAGGTTTGCGGGATGGCCAGAACGATCACCACCAACGAAGTTGTCGGGGTTACCCATTACGAAGTACCATACACTGTAACCTGCGATAGCGCAGATAACGAGGATAATCCATGCAGCTTTAACACCCTGGAAGCCCGAATTTTTCTTGGCTGGGGCTGCAGCCTTTGCGTTTGTTGCCATAATAATTGAAATTTTTTTTAGTTATTATAAAATTAAGTTTATAAATTATTTCTGATTCGTTCGACTTAGACTGGGCAAAGTTAGCAAATTTCGGCGGACTTCCGCACGAATTAATAACTTTTAACTCGTTTTTTTGTTTTTATCGCAGTTTTGCCGTCACATCTTTGATGCGTTTCATGGCTTCTTTGATATTCTCGTCACTAGTCGCATAACTCATGCGGAAGCACTCGGGATCGCCGAAAGCGTCGCCTCCCACTGTTGCCACATGTCCCTTTTCAAGCAGATACATGGCGAAGTCGGTGGAGTTGTTGATGGTGGTCTCACCATCGCTCTTTCCGTAGAAACTGCTGCACTTGGGGAAGAGATAGAAGGCACCCTCGGGCTTGTTGACTTCGAGACCGGGAATATCCTTTGCCAGTTTGACGATGAGGTCACGACGGCGCTCAAAGGCCTGACGCATCTCCTCGACGCATGCCTGACTGGAGATATAGGCAAACTCTGCGGCTTTCTGACTAACAGAACAGGGGCCGCTGGTATATTGGCCCTGGAGTTTGTTGCATCCTTTGACAATCCATTCCGGGGCTGCGATATAGCCAATGCGCCAGCCGGTCATGGCATATGCCTTCGACACACCGTTGACGATGATCGAGCGCTCCTTCATGCCAGGGAACTGGGCGATGGACTCATGTTTGCCGATATAGTTGATGTGCTCGTAGATCTCGTCGGCGAGCACAAAGAGGTCGTCGTGCTTCAGGATGACATCGGCCAGCGCCTTCAGTTCGTCCTTGCTATAGACACTACCCGTCGGGTTACTCGGTGAACAGAGTATCAGCATGCGGGTCTTGGGGGTGATGGCGGCTTCCAACTGTTCGGGCGTCATCTTGAAGTTCTGCTGGAATCCGGCTTCCACGATGACGGGCTCACCGCCAGCCAACTTCACCATCTGGGGATAACTGACCCAATAGGGGGCCGGGATGATGACTTCCTCGCCGTCGTTGACCAGTGCCATGACGGTGTTGCAGACGCTCTGCTTGGCACCATTGGATACCAATACTTCGTTGATGGTGTAGTCAAGTCCGTTTTCGTTCTTCAACTTAGCCACGATGGCCTTGCGAAGGTCGGGATAGCCTGGTACGGGCGAATATCTCGAATAGTTGTCGTCGATGGCCTGCTTGGCAGCCTCCTTAATGTGGTCGGGTGTGTTGAAGTCGGGCTCTCCGACGCTCATGTTAATCACATCAATTCCCTGCGCTTTCATTTCAGCGCTTTTCTGAGACATAGCCAGCGTGGCTGATGGGGCCAGACGCTGCAGGCGATTGGATAATTGTGCCATATTGATTGCTTATTGAACAATTTTGACTGCAAAATTACACATTTTATTCATTATAAACGAATAATCCTGCCACTTTTTTACTTTTTAAACTTTTCACTTTTCACTTTTCACTCTTCACTTTAAGTGAAGTAAGTGTCCCATGCGGTTCTGCTTGGTCTTGAGATATCGGATATTATACTCGTTGGGCGTCACTTCGATAGGGACGTTCTCGATGATCTCCAGTCCGTAGGCTTCCAAACCGACGCGCTTCACGGGATTGTTCGTCAGCAGACGCATCTTGTGAACACCGAGGTGGCGCAGCATCTGGGCGCCGCAGCCGTAGTCGCGTTCATCGGGCTTGAAACCAAGGTGTACGTTGGCATCGACCGTGTCGAGGCCCTGCTCCTGCAACTTATAGGCGGCAATCTTGTTCATCAGGCCGATGCCCCGTCCTTCCTGCTGCATATAGATGACCACACCTTTGCCTTCCTGTTCGATGGCCTGCATGGCCTTGTGCAATTGTTCACCGCAGTCGCAGCGCTTCGAGCCGAGGATATCACCCGTCATGCAGGAAGAGTGGACGCGCACCAGGATGGGCTCGTCCTCGCGCCATTCGCCCTTGATGAGGGCCATATGCTCCAGACCATTGCTGGTCTGACGGAAGGGTATCAGACGGAAGTGGCCGTAGTCCGTAGGCATATCCACCTCGTCGCCTACCTCGATCAGCGATTCTTTCTTCAGACGGTAGGCGATCATATCCTTGATGCTGATGACTTTCATATCCCATTCCTTCGCCATCTCCAACAATTGGGGCAGACGGGCCATAGAACCGTCTTCGTTCATGATCTCCATAAGGGCACCGGCTGGGTAGAGGCCTGCCATCTTACAGAGGTCGATGGTGGCCTCTGTGTGGCCGCTACGGCGCAGCACACCGTTCTCCTGGGCATAGAGCGGATTCACGTGGCCTGGGCGTCCGAAGGTCTGTGGGGTGGAGGCGGGGTCGGCCAGTGCCTTGATGGTCTCGGCGCGGTCGTGGGCAGAGACACCTGTGGTACAGCCTTCCAGTTTATCGACGGTGACGGTAAAGGGCGTCCCCAGTACCGAGGTGTTGTCTTGTACCTGATGGGGCAGGTCGAGTTCTATGCAGCGACTCAGGGTGATGGGTGCGCAAAGCACGCCTCGGGCGTTCTTCAGCATGAAGTTCACCTTCTCGGCAGTAATCATCTCTGCCGCGATAATCAGGTCGCCTTCATTCTCGCGATCCTCATCATCCACCACGATGACGAACTTGCCTTGTTTGAAGTCGTCGATGGCTTCTTCGATGGTATTGAGTTTGAATTCTTCCATTATCCTTATACCTTATTATTATATATAGTAGTTAATCCTTTCGCTTTTTTGCCTCGTATTCGCGCACCAGTTCATACACAAACGGCATATCCTTCAGGTCGTCGAATGATCTTGGTGCAGGTGGTGCAAAGTCGGCCACACGCTCCACTATCCAGCCGTTTACCTCCAGAATTCGGTTCAGGTCCTTGCGCAGGCGCAGACGGAATCGGCACATTCTCAGGTAGAAGAAGATACCCAATGGCAACACCAGTCCTGTGATGATGTTCAGCCATTTGCGGCGGAATGGGCGTGTGTGGGCGTGGGTGGCCACGATGGGGTAGTGGTTCAAGTAACTCAGTATCTGCGAATCCTTGGTGTTCGACAGATCATCGATGGCGTCCTCCAGTTCCGCTATGATATGCTCGATGGTCTGGTCGTCGCCAGGACGGAAGAACACGTGTATGGGGTTGGGCAGATACAGCAACTTGTGCTCCTTGCTGTACTGCTTGATCTCCTTGCTGATCTGCAGCAGATAGTATGAGTCGAGCGCATAGATCGGATCCTCGATGATGACCTCCTTACGGAAGATGTGGCGCCTGGTACGCATGCCGAGTATCTTCATCGCCAGATTCTTGTAGAGGTCGATGTTGAAGACCACGGAGTCGTTGTTGGCCTTGTAGGTGAAGAAGGCAGCGACGGGTGTGAGCACGACCGTAGAGATGGACATGCCGAATCCGACTGTCCATTCGTCCTCGCGGGCCATCCTGTAGCCCGTGTTGTCGAGAATGTAATAGATGATGAACACCAGTACGGACACGATGACGGGCACACCCAGTCCTCCCTTTCGGATGATGGCTCCCAACGGGGCACCGATAAAGAAGAAGATGAGACAGGTCAGCGAGAGCGTGAACTTCTTGATGGCCTCTATCTGATGGGTTCGGGTGCGTCGGTGCAGGGCTTCGGCATAGTCGCCCTTGAACTCGACATCCGACATCTGCATCTGCATGTTGTTCAGGGCATTCCTGTAGGCAACCTGCTTGTCATTGTTGTTCAGTCGGCTGAAGATAGAGTCGTAGTTCGTCTTGTCCGAGGCTGCCTCCTGGATGGACTTCAAGGAATCCTTCTTTTCCAAATGCGGCCGACGGAAGTTGTAGCGCATGGCCTCCGCATAGAAGGCACGGCCCACACTGTCGTTATACTCCTTGATGGAGTCGATGTCGTGGAGAATCTTATTCAGGCCTTTGGCACGGGCATCACCAGCGATGTCGGCCACATCGGCCATATTGAACTCGCCGTCGAAGTCGAGTAGTATCTTCTTGCTGGAGAACGTTTCACGACGGTAGGGTACGGCGGCACTGTTGGCAAGGTCCTGCGAACGCATGTTCTCAAACCATTCCCCACTATAGAGGTTCAGCAGCAGGTGCTTCTTCTCTGCCGTCGATTGCATCATGCCTGAGTCGGCCAGGATGATGGCGGCATCCTCGTAACTGCCCGTCATCCTGTATATCATGATGCCGTAGAGCATACCCGTCTTCAGGTCCTTCTTCTGCACGTAGATGTTTGAGCCAGGGATGCCGGAGTAGAATCTGCCCTCGGGAATCTCCAGTTCAGGGCTCTTCTGCTTCATGCCCAACAGCAACTGGTAGAAACTCTGGTTGGCCTGGGGACCGATGACATTCTGGAAATAGAAGGAGACGAGTGTCATCAGGAAGGCAATGACAACCAGCGGACGGAAGGTCTGAATCAGCGAGATGCCCGCTGCCTTGATGGCTGTCAACTCACTGCTCTCACCCAAGTTTCCGAAAGTGATCAGCGACGACAGCAGGATGGCGAGGGGGAAAGCCTGGGGCATCAGCATCAGACCCATATACCACAGGAACTGGGCCATCACGTCAACTGTCAGACCCTTTCCGATCAGGTCATCGACATATCGCCACAGGAACTGCATCATCAGCACAAACTGGCAGATGAAGAAGGTTCCCACAAACAGCAACGCAAACTGCTTGGTGATAAATATGTCTAATTTCTTGATTCGGAACATTCGCCTTTTTGCAATTTTGGCTGCAAAGTTACAAAAAAGAAGTGAAAAGCGAAAAGTGAAAAGTGAAAAGTTGCCGAGCCTTGTGTTTTTTTCACTTTTTACTCCTATCTTTTCATTTTTCACTTCTTCACTTCTCGTTTCTTATAGTCCGCTGGCGCGGTGGAGCCTGTCGAGGTTACTCTCCCACAGAATCTTCAGACCATCAGCGTCGTCATCGTCGGCGAAGTCGGTGATGAGCAGGTTCAAATGTCCTGTCAGGTCGCTCTTCTCGATGCGCATCTCCCAATAGACGTCCTCGCCCTCCTCTGCATCTTCATCCCATTGCAGGCGGATATGGTCGTATTTCACATATTCTATCAGTTGTGCATGCCTGATGTCCTGTTCCGTCCAGGGTTCTCCCCAAGTAAAGACGAAGGCACCGTCTTCCTCCTCCACGTGGTCGGCAAGCCATCTTTCCAGTCCGTGAGCACTACTGATTTGTTCCCAAACGATGTTGGGCGACTCTGTTGTCAGAGGGTATTCTATGTCTATTCTTTGCTTTGCCATAAGCATTTTGGTTAGTCAATGATGTCTTAGATATGATATCTTCGCTACAAAAGTACAAAAAATCTCCGAAATAAAAAATATTTTCGCGAAAAATTTTGGTAGTTAATAAAAAAGTAGTACCTTTGCAGGCGATTTTAAAGAAACACCCCTGTGATGGCGGGATAGCTCAGCTGGTTAGAGCGCATGATTCATAATCATGAGGTCGCCGGTTCAATCCCGGCTCCCGCTACCAAGAAAAGCATTGAAAATCAAGCAGTTACGAAGATTTCGCAACTGCTTTTTTCTTTCAAAGAATCCTTTAGGGGAAAGTAAAAGGAAAGTTTAAAAGCTGAATTCATAGTTGTTTAAGCTTTATTTTCGTATGGTTTCCATAACTTTCGTTGGGGGCAAATTTGGCTGTAAGTAGAGGTTTTACCCCCTCTTTTTGCTAAAACATATAAAAAATGCCCCCGTAAGGGAGCATTGAGGTCTTCATTCAATATTTAGGTAATCTTCCTTCTATTTTGTTGAGCAAAACGATAATCCCGAGTAAAACGGCAATTAAAATGGCAGATGAAAGTAAAAATGTGAATGGTATCCAAACTTCTGCCCATAGTCTGCTCCAGTCGCAGAGATAAACAGCAGCGAAGATGGCAATAGTTGCGCTATATATAGTTAATGTTATCATAGCCCAGAAGTTTGGCCAAGATAGAAAGATGCCTTTGTCAGCCCCTAATTCCTTTTTGGCTTTCTTGATTCTCATGTCACATGCTTCGTCAACGGACTTCAAGGTG
>CAJODF010000089.1 GCA_905233555.1 uncultured Prevotella sp.
AAAACAATGGAAGACTGAGCACCTCAAGACTAATCCTATGAGTAAAAGGAGAAATTTACTTGTTGCATAACGGGTACATCAAATTGGACACCCTATTTCTGAAATGTGCGATGTTGTTGCTTCTTGTGCTCTGCAACGGGTGTGGGGGCGGAGAAGGAGGCGTCGCACTGACACCTGAGCAGCAACGGTTGCAAAAGATTGCTTTCATCGATACGATAACCCTCCCAACCCTCGTGTGTCTTGATTCTATCGAGGGCTACAATCTGTTAGATGGTCTATCTGCTGAGGCTTGGATGCTCGTTGATGACTCCACTGGTTTTGTCATCAGTCAGAAAAACGCCACCAGACAACTCTGTATGGCTTCCATCACCAAGATGATGACTTGTTTGCTGGCCCTCGAAAAGGGAAATCCAACGGATACCGTCTATATCACAGACGATGTCTATATCGCTAAGGATTCGAGGGTGAGACTGGGCGATGGCTATCGGCTGGACCATCTTGTCTATGAGATGATGCTCGTGAGCGACAACGATGCAGCTTATGCTCTGGCCAAACATATTGGTGGCGACACACTGACTTTCTGCGATATGATGAACCAGAAGGCCGTCTATCTGGGTATGGACAGCACCCACTTTGCCAATCCCAACGGCGTGCCTAACATTCACAATTACAGTTGTGCGAGAGATCTCATCCGATTGTCGAGATACGTGATGCGTGATAGTGCTTATGCTGAGATTGTCGGCACTGTTGAGAAAGATATCCCCTTAGTTGATGGGCGCCACATGCCTATTCAGAATACCAATGTCATGCTGACCACCTACGAAGGCTGTTTTGGCATCAAGACGGGCTTCACCCGTCAGGCAGGCAATTGCCTCGCCTCTGCCGTCACCCGTGATGGCATCACCCTCTACCTCGTCCTCCTCAACAGCCGTAGCATGTCTTCCCGTTTCACCGAGTCTGCCATCCTCTTCGACTACGGTTTCAAAGTGATGAAGGCAATCGCAAAAGATATCTAAACTAGAATGATTATGACGCAACAATATGCTTTGTTTTTCGATATCGACGGTACGCTCGTGAGTTTCGAGACGCACGAGATTCCGCCATCTACGATCCTCGCACTGACGCAGGCCAAGGCCAATGGCTCGCGAGTCTATATTGCGACGGGTCGCCCACCTATCATCATCACCAATCTTGGTGCCATCGAACACCTGATCGACGGCTATATCACCACCAATGGCGCCTTGTGTTTTGTGGGCGATGAGTACGTCTGTTGCCAACCCATTCCTAAGGAGGATGTGATGACCTGCGTGGAGGACTGTCAGGAGAAAGGTAACAGTCTGATCATTGTGGGCCGTAAGGATGTGGCCGTACTCGATCCTAGGGGCGATGTGGATCGCATCTTCCGTCAGATGCTGGCTGTGAAGAATCTCGACAAAGCCTCGCCGTTGGATGTTGTGCTCCAACAGGATATCCTGCAGTTGACACCTTTCTTCCCTGCCGACTACGAGCCGTTGCTGATGGCCCGTTTGCCGCAGTGCGTCTCTGGCCGCTGGCATCCTGAGTTTACGGATATCACAGCCAATGGTGCCGACAAGGGTAAAGGCATCCTGGCGATGGCTCGTCACGAGGGTTTCGACCCCAGTCGCACGATGGCTTTTGGTGATGGGGGCAACGACACCTCGATGATTCTCCAGGCAGGCATCGGCATTGCGATGGGCAACGCCATCGACGACCTGAAACGCCAGGCCGACTACGTCACCACCTCCGTCGATGACGACGGCATTCTCAACGCCCTCCGCCACTTCGAGGTGATATAAAACAAGTCATGGGGATAAGCATCCTATACAATGTATAATGTGAGGGTGTGTCAAAACTGACACACCCTCACGTGTTTACTTTTTTGTCCAAGTCTGGGTTTCGTAGAACATGGCGACGTAGCCGCGGACCTTCAGGTTGTTGCCGTCGAGCCAGATGGAACACTTGTAGGTCTTGCCGTTCTTGGGATTGCCGCCTTCCCACTTGTCGCCTTTCTTGGTGAGACCTGTCAGGATGTTGACACCCACAAGTTTGCGGCTTTGTAGTTTCTTGTCCGGATTGTGGACATCGAGTTGGCCGTCGCCTTTCTTCAACCAGACGATCTTGCCGTTCAGTTTGTCACCACTCTGGTAAATCTCCACTTGAGAATCACCACCTTCTGTTACCCATTTGCCGACAACGCTCTGAGCGTAACCGGCTACTGACATCATCGCCAGTACTAAACAAATTATTACTTTTTTCATATTGGTTGTAATTTGAATCATTTCTCTTTTTCGTAGGTGATGCCTTCGTAGAGGGGCTGAGAGCCTTCGTAGCTTTCAGGAATGAAGTGGAGGCGGACACCTCGGATGTGCTTCTTGGGGCGGAAGGCCTTGGCGTCATCGATTTTTTCGCTCTCGATTTCGAGTTTCATCAGGCCCCAGTCCTGCAGACGTACCTTGTCTCCGTCGCGCAGATGATCGTTTACGACTTCTGCCACGCTCATCAGGACGCCGATGATATTGCCTTCGCTGAAACTGGTGCGCTGGGCCGTTTCCTTGATGATTTGTTTGCTCTCGATGGTCTGGTAGTGTACGGCTACGGCCTTGTACTTGCCGAAAGTTGGTAGCGTCGGCTTGGTCTCTTTCTTGATCTTGTATCTCATAATCTCTGATTTTTGATGCAAAGATACATTATTTTCTCGAGAATTATTCAAATTCACATGAAAATCTGAAATTTTTCTGATTTTTGGGATATTTTGATGCTTGAAATACATGATTATTTTTTTGTAAAATCTATAAATAGCCTACATGCCTACATGAAATGCATGTAACATCTTGTATATATGTGTGTTAATTATGTTTTGTGTCTACATAAAGCCTACATAATGCCTACATGATACCTACATATTTTTGAGGTAAAATGCCTAGTTTTTGTAGTTTACATAGGCTGTGCGCAAAAATGAGAAGGCTTGTCCGCAAGTTTTAGATATAATGAAGGTGTTATAATTCTCTAGAGAATTTTCTACTGGGAATAGTTCTCGCTATTGCTAGATAAGGAGGGAGCCTTCGAATTCTCTAGAGAATTTCTTGATCGCATTAATGGCAAAAAATGTGGGGTGACTATGTGATTTTTGACGGATAGGCTACTAAAAGTATGTAGGCTTCGTGTTTGTTTTATGTAGGCATTATGTAGGCTCTGTGTAGGCTTTGTGTATGCTTTTCTTATTGAGTTTTCCTTTGTTTATCGTGTTTTTAAGCGATTTTATGTAGGCATGTAGGCTATTTTGCAAATTTTAAATATTTTTTTTCGAAATCTCGTCATTTTTTTCCTATATTTGCAGTCAGATTTCGAGAATAATTAAAAACAAAAACAACGATATGAAGGTTACATTACTGAAAAAAGACGGAAAGAAGGAAGTCATCAACCGTGTGGAATTGGCTGATATGGCTGCTGCCATCAAAAACGGACTCATTGAGAGGGATGTCAAACACACAAGGGAGATCTATCACCTGATGAATCCCCATCGGCTGGCTGACGGACTGATAGATACCCAATGGGAAGGTGGCGTTCGCTTGCCAAGAGTCTGTTTTGCGGCTGACTACAGGAAACTGAAAGGTGAGTTGCAGATGGTGGCGTATAACGGCCTCGTGGTGTTGGAGGTGAACGATCTGCAGAACTACGAGCAGGCTGTGGAGGTCAGGGAGTTGGCCAAGAAGCTGCCTGAGACGATGCTGTGTTTTCTTGGCGGATCGGGTAGGAGTGTGAAGATCGTGTGTAGAGGGGAATTGTATGAGGGAAGCAGATTGCCCAAGGGCGATGATGGCATCCGCCAGTTCCACCTTAATCTATATAATACGGCTCGCAGGGCTTATCAGAATCAGTTCGGCTTCGACATCGAGTTCTTGGAGCCTCGACTCGACCGTACGGTTTATATGAGTGCCGATCCGGAGATGGGCATCAATCTGGAGGCGCGTCCGTTCTATGCCGATACGGAGCGTCACGATCTGCCCCAGCCAGTGGTCATCAGTCGTGAGGAGGACCATCTGATGCCTGGTCGCACCGTCACTCGCACCTATCATCTGAACTGGACTTTTATTGTCGAGACGGTGATGGGGCATTATTTCGAACTGCCTGACGAGAACAAGGAGGCGACGCTACTGATGCAGATTGCGGCGATGTGTCTGGATCAGGGCATTCCCAAGGCGCACGCCCAAGGACTGACGATGCTGCATCCCGTGCTGAATCGCGACAAGATGCTGGTGGAGATGATTTTCCAGACGGTTTATAGCGTGGCGGAGCAGGAGGAATATCGCAAGAAACACAAGATCAAGCCATTGAAGAGCGTGCCTGAGGACACCATCCAGACGATGAAGACGGAGATTTTCCTCAATTCGAACTACGAACTACGCAAGAACCTGTTGACGGGTGTGGCTGAGTATCGTGAGAAGTTCTCTGACGACCAGCGTTTCAAGCCGTTGACAGAGGAAGTGCGCAACGATATGACATTGAGGGCCACCGAGTTAGGTATGAAGTCGTGGGATCGAGACGTGAACCGTTTTATCGACTCCACACGCATCGAACAATATGACCCTGTGAACACGTGGCTTGACAAACTGCCGAAGTGGAACGGACACGACTATATCAAGGAACTTGCAGCCCGAGTGCCGACGAACCAGCCCCATTGGGAGAAATACCTGCGATACTGGCTCGTGGGAATGGTGGCGCAATGGCGTGAGAGTGATAAACAATTGACTGGCAATGCGTTGACGCCGCTTTTGATTGGTCGGCAGGGTTGCGGAAAGACGCGTTTCTGCAAGATTCTGCTGCCCCCAGAACTGCGCGACTACTACAACGACAAGATCAATTTCAAGAACGAGTTCGACCTGAATATCGCCCTGACCTCGTTTGCACTCATCAATATCGACGAGTTCGACAAGACCACCAACTCGCAGCAGATTGTGCTGAAATATCTGCTGTCGTCGGCCGATGTGAAGTTCCGTCCGCCCTATGGCAAGACCATCAAGCAATATCGCCGGTACACCTCGTTTATTGGCACCACAAACCAGATGAAACCTCTCGTCGATCCGACTGGTTCACGTCGTTTCGTCTGTGTGGGCGTGACGGGCAACATCAATTTCGAGGACAATCTCGAACACGAACAACTTTTCGCCCAGGCCCTCTACCTCTTTAATAAAGGGGAGCGTTTCTGGCTGAACGACAGCGAGATAGCCACGCTGATAGAGGAGAACGAACCTTTCCAGAAACTGAACGACCTGGTGGAGATGATTGGTGAGACCTTCCGTCGGCCCAAGGACGACGAGCCTGCCAAATGGTGGAGTCTGGGTGACATCAGTGCCTTGCTCGATACCCGTTATGCCAATTTCGACCCAGAGACACCCTTCCAGAAGATCGGCTCGGCCCTCAACGACATCCAGTTCAACTTCAAGAGCAAGCGCAAGACCAAGCACATGGAATATTGGCTGATAGAGAAATAAAATAAAGGAATGCGTATGACAACGATTGAACTGGATATGATACAGACTGCTGCCATTGGTGCCTTGGCCCTTATCGTCGGTATGGTTTTAACGAGAAAGGTCGGTTTTCTCCAAAGATTCTGTGTGCCGTCGCCAGTAAGCGGTGGTATCATCTTTTCATTGCTGACGCTGGCACTTTATGGCTGGTTCGGTATCGAGGTGTCGTTCGACGGTACCTTGAAGGATGTGTTTATGTTGGCATTCTTTACCAGCGTTGGTTTCCAAAGCGACCTGAAAGTCATCAAACAAGGTGGACGACTACTGGTCATCATGCTGGCCCTGTTGGTTGCCATCATCGCTCTGCAAAACCTGATGCCGATAGGAATCACCAAGATCATGGGTGTTGACCCTTTAATTGGTATGGCTGCAGGCAGTATATCAATGACAGGCGGACACGGTACGGCAGGCGGATTTGCGAGTGTGCTTGAAGGCATGGGCCTGCATGGTGCAGGAACAATCGGGATGGCTGCTGCTACCTTTGGACTGATTGCCGGTTCTATGATTGGAGGCCCGTTGGCAGAGCGCATTATCCGCAAGAAACTGACGCACGAACAGATGCAGACACCAGACGATGAGGTTGACCCTGCAATGGCTGGTATCGAGAGTGATGAGGCTTCGCCAACAGGTCGTGCCAAGCGCGTCAGTTCGAACGAACAGGAGTTCCAGCAGTATGCCAAAGCCACCTATTGCATTGTCCTGGTCATGGGCGCCGGCACCATCATGAGTTGGCTGTTGGCAAAGACGGATATCACGTTCCCCACTTATTTCGGCGCTTTGATACTTGCCGCCATCGTTCGTAATACGTTAGGATTTGTCAGTTATAAAGAAAACGGCAAATGGGTGAAAGCCGATAAACTGCTTGATATGGATCGGATTATCAGTGTGGGTAAC
The DNA here is from genome assembly GCA_905233555.1 of uncultured Prevotella sp. Taxonomy (GTDB): domain Bacteria; phylum Bacteroidota; class Bacteroidia; order Bacteroidales; family Bacteroidaceae; genus Prevotella. Next base: position 6,444 of record CAJODF010000089.1, read on the forward strand.
ATCTGCCTCTCTTTGTTCCTCGGTATGGCCATGATATCCCTGAAACTATGGGAACTGCAAAGTCTGGCCCTTTCGTTGATCGTCATCCTGGTAGCCCAGGTAGCGATGATGGATTTCTTTGTCTATTTCGTAGCCTTTCCCTTGTTAGGTCGCAGTTACGATGCTGCCGTCCTGTGTGCAGGCATCTGTGGCTTCGGCCTTGGTGCAACCCCCAATGCAATGGCCAATATGAGTGCCGTATGCTACAAATACCGTTATACCGTCAAGCCCTTCCTCATCGTTCCCATCATCGGCGCCATGTTCGCCGACCTGATCAATACAGGAATCATTACCCTCTTCCTGAATATTTTGTAGGATCAAGAAACAATGAAACGCAGATTCAATATTATTTTAACTGCGATTTTCACCATTTGCTGGCAAGAATCGTAGTTAAATTTGGATTTATTCTCATTTTGTCCCCTTCAATCTCTTTATATTTTTTTAGTTGCTCATTTGTGAAAATCCGGTTCTGCTGAAGAAACTCCATTAGATAGTCAATGGGGTCATGTTCATCTTGTAGTCCATAAGGAATCTCAAAATTCAAACCGACATGAAGTATTTGGGATAGTTCGCGACGAATGTCATGAGCCATAAACTCTTTCCTTTGTGGTGACAATACATCTTGGCTATATTGAACAATATCATGACAATGAGTTGCTGCGGTACTATGTCTATGGATGCCATAGTGAGTTGAATACCAAATCAGTTCACTTTCCTGTAGTCTATTGCGGAGGTCGATGACATCCTTGATCTTCTTTCGCTTAAGATATTTTGCTATCTCTGATGCCAAGGCATGAAATTCAAGAGTGTCGTACTCTATATCCCTGAATAGTTTGTACTGTTCAATACTTTGGTCTGCTTGCCTACGGATTCCCTCAGTGAGACCAATAGCATAACGATAACCCATCCAAATTAATGCCTCCTGATAGAGGCCACTATCCTTTCTGATTCTGTTTACCATACTATAAATCGTGTTAAAATGCTACATCTTTTACTCTTATAGTAGGATAATCACGGAATTGTTTCATAGTATTTGTGTTAAATATGTGTAAAAAAGAAATCGGTGCGCAATTGAATAATAATTGTGCACCGATTAATATATTGAAAATCAGTGACTTACTTGACTTCTTCGAAATCCGCGTCTTGGATGTCTTCTGCCTTCGGGCCTTCCTGCTGGGTCTGCTGCTGTCCACCAGTGAACTGGTCACCGCCAGGCTGGCCGGCTGCACCAGACTGCTGGTACATCTGCTGTGAAGCAGTCTGCCAGGCAGCGTTGAGTTCTGCGATGGCGCTGTCGATGGCAGCGATGTCGCCTGCCTTGTGGGCATCCTTCAACTTCTGGAGGGCCTGTTCGATGGCGGGCTTGAACTGGGCAGGAATCTTGTCGCCGATCTCGTTCAACTGGTTCTCAGTCTGGAAGATCATCGAGTCAGCCTGGTTCAGTTTGTCGATACGCTCGCGCTCACGCTTATCGCGGCGTTCTGCTCAGCCTCGGCCTTCATGCGGTTGATCTCGTCCTGAGACAGACCAGAAGAAGCCTCGATACGGATAGCCTGTTCCTTACCAGTGGCCTTATCCTTGGCAGACACCTTGAGGATACCGTTGGCATCGATGTCGAAGGTCACCTCGATCTGAGGAATACCACGACGGGCAGGAGCGATACCAGTCAGGTTGAACTGTCCGATAGACTTATTCTGAGCAGCCATCGGACGTTCACCTTGTAGTACGTGGATGGTCACCTCTGTCTGATTGTCAGCAGCGGTAGAGAAGGTCTCGCTCTTCTTACAAGGAATGGTTGTGTTGGCCTCGATCAACTTGGTCATCACACCACCCATTGTCTCGATACCCAGTGTCAACGGGGTCACGTCGAGCAGCACGATGTCGCCTACGCCACCTTCCTTGTTCAGGATAGCACCCTGGATAGCAGCACCAACGGCTACCACCTCATCAGGATTCACACCCTTTGAAGGCTCCTTACCGAAGTAGTTCTTTACGAGGGTCTGCACAGCAGGAATACGGCTCGAACCACCTACGAGGATGACCTCGTCGATATCGGCTGTGGTCAGTTTGGCATCAGCGATAGCCTTCTGACAGGGAGCCAGACAAGCCTGAATCAGGTCGTGAGCCAACTGCTCGAACTTAGCACGGGTAAGAGTCTTCACCAAGTGCTTGGGTACACCACCAACGGGCATGATGTATGGCAGGTTGATTTCTGTGCTTGTGCTTGAAGACAACTCAATCTTGGCCTTCTCGGCAGCCTCCTTCAGACGCTGCATAGCCATCGGGTCGTCCTTCAGGTTGGCACCTTCGTCGTTCTTGAACTCCTGAACGAGCCAGTCGATGATCACCTGGTCGAAGTCATCACCACCGAGGTGGGTATCACCATTGGTAGAGAGCACCTCAAACACACCACCACCGAACTCGAGGATAGAGATATCGAATGTACCACCACCGAGGTCG
>CAJODF010000090.1 GCA_905233555.1 uncultured Prevotella sp.
CGACAACCTGGCCATCTTCAAGGCTACCGTCGAGGCCAATGCCCTTGAGTCGCTCTATGATGCCGATGCCGACAAGGTGGCTTCTGCCTCTATCGGTACACTGCAGGAGGGTGCCAAGACAGGCCCTGCCGTGAAGGTTGTGAAACTGCTGGCCCAGAGCACGGGCGACTTCACCCGCGACGAGTTGAAGAAAGACGTGAAGCTCAGCTGGACCGACAAGACCAAGGCCGAGATCGCTGCTGCCAAGGGCGAGAACAGCAATCAGGAGTCGGGAGGTGGCTCCAGCCAGGGCGGTTCTGAGAACCAGGGCGGTTCGGGCAACCAAGGCGGTTCTGGTAATGGAACTGGTACTGGTACGATCACCCAGAACCTCGCAGCCCCCACGATCAGCGGTACCACGCCGTTTGAGGAGACGACCCAAGTGACCATGGTTGGTCCTGACGGTGCAGAGATCCACTACACCACGGACGGCAACGACCCGACCTCTGAGAGCGCCCTCTACAGCGAGGCTATCACCCTGAGCGACTCAGCCACCGTGAAGGCCATCGCCATCAAGGACGGCCAGAGCAGTTCCGTGACTTCGAAGGTGTTCACCAAGGGCACTGACAGTGGCAACGAAGGAGACGCCAACTAAAGGAGTGATAAGTGATTATGAAGAAAGCGAAGTTCATTGAGGTGGCGGTGAAGGTGATAGTAGCCGCGCTCACAGCCTTCCTGACGGCCATCACGACCACAAGTTGCACATGGGACACGGACCGATCACACTCTGACGTCCCAGCCCTCTCTTTTAAAAAAAAAGCCGAAAGATTTGGTACTTTCGGCTTTTTTGATTACTTTTGTCGCAAATTTATTAATAATAACCTATTTATTATGCCAGTTAAGATACTCAGTGTTGACGACGAGATGGATCTCGAACTGCTGTTGACACAATACTTTAGAAGACAAATCAGGAAGGGAGAGTACGAATTCAAGTTTGCCCACAACGGTCTGGAAGCGCTCACCATGCTGCTCAAGGAGAAGGACTTCGACATCATCCTGAGCGACATCAACATGCCGGAGATGGACGGACTGACGCTGCTGACGAAGATCAACGAGATGCAGAACCCTGCCCTGAAGTGTATCATGGTGTCGGCCTACGGTGATATGGGTAACATACGCCAGGCGATGAACAACGGCGCCTTCGACTTCGCCACGAAACCCATCGACCTCGATGACCTCAACGTGACGATAGAAAAAGCCGTAGAGCAAATTCGCTACATCAAGACGATGCAGAAGGAGCACACCCAGTTGGAGTCGATCAAGGGCGACCTGGCTGTGGCCCGAGAGATTCAGCAGGCCATCCTGCCGAGGATCTTCCCGCCATTCCCGGAGAATGCCCACCAACTCGACATCGCCGCCTCGATGAATGCGGCAAAGGACGTGGGCGGCGACTTCTACGACTTCTTCCGCATCGACCAGGACCACATCGGCTTCGTGATTGCCGACGTGAGCGGCAAGGGCGTGCCGGCTGCCATCTTCATGGCCGTGAGCCGAACGCTGATTCGTGCCACAGGCATCCGAGGCGCAGGGGCTGCCGAGTGTATCACCTATTCGAACTCGCTGCTGGCGAAGGAGGCTGTGAACAGTATGTTCGTGACCGTGTTCTACGGCATCTACAACATCCAGACGGGTGAGATCACCTACGCCAATGCAGGCCATAACCCACCCTACCTGAGGAAGGCCAACGGCAGCATCGAGGAACTGCCCCTATCGAAGGACATCGTGGCAGGTGCCATCGACGAGTATCAATATACGGAAGAAAAACTGAAGTTGGAGCACGGCGACATGCTGGTGCTCTATACCGACGGTGTGACAGAGGCTACCGACGTGGAATACCGTGAGTACGGCGAGGAGCGGATGAAGACGTTGCTCCGTCAGCATCCGCAGGCGGGCTGTCAGGAGGTGATTGACTTGGTGAAGGCCGATGTGAAGGCATTTGCCGGTGAGGCTGAGCAGAGCGATGACATTACCTTACTTACACTGAAGAGATTGTGAAAAAGGAAATCATTTTATCGGGGTGTGTGGGTGTGCTGCTGGCTGGAGCGGCGGCCTACGGCTTCTACGGCTGGAACGCTGAGCGCAACACCGTAAAGGAGTTGGAGGCTCAGATAGAAGAGTTGAAGAAGCAAGAGATGCGTTCGGCAGTCGATCGAAGCGTGAGTGCCCAGATGGAGGAGATCGCCAACGAGCAAAGGGAGATCTCCGACGAGAAGCGTGAGGAGGCGCTCAGGCAGACGAAAGTGGCCAACGAGATGCGCCTGCGTTCAGAACTGGAAAGGCAGAACGCACTTGAGGCTGAGCGCAACGCCGTGGCCTCGGAGAAGAAGGCCAAAGAGGCATCGGCCATTGCCGACAGCCAGCGTGTGATGGCAGAGCACCAGCGCATACAGGCTGAGTTCTCGAAGCGCAAGGCCGACACGCTGAGTTACATCGCCCTGGGGCGCTCGCTGGGTTCCATCTCCACCATTCAGGCCCAGGCCGGCAACGACGAGATGGCGAACCTGCTAAGTTACGCCTCCTATCTCTATACCTCCCGCTACGGCGGTGACGTGTTCCATCCTACCATCTTCCAGTCGCTCATGCAGATGAGTAAGAGTATGAACACGTGGACGGAGCATACGGGTGCCGTGATGAACATCGAATATGTGCACGGTACGGACAACAGACTCGTCAGCGTGAGCAACTACGGCGAGATCATCCTGAGCGAACGGGAGGGCAACCGCCTCCACGCCCAGAAACTCTTCGACGACAACAAGTATGACTTCCGCGACGTGGATACTGAAGAGGACGGCAGCATCTATGCCGTCAGCCGTTCGGGACAGATGGTCGCCATCAAACCGGACAACAAGACTCCAAAGATCATTGAACTCCCAGGCATCGGGCATCCGATCCGGCTGCACCGACTCCGTGACAAGACCATACTGGCAGTGGGCGAAAGCGGCCTGTCGATCATCGATGAGAAGCGCCTGATAGTCAGGGCCTCCCATCCCCTGCCCTTCAAGGCCACCCTCAGTGCAAGGAAGGACGGCGACGTCGTGCTGTTCGACGACAAGGGCATGATGCATACGCTGAAGGGCCTCGACCAATACACGAACGATAAAGTACCTGTGGCAGGCAAGGTGACGGCCTATTACTATTCGCAGGAGACAGGCGTCGAAGCCTACGGTATGAGCGACGGCACCATCTGGACCGTCGATAAGAAAGGCAATACGCATAAGATGATCGGTCACCTGTCGCGTATCTCCAAACTGACGGTCGGTGAGCATCTGCTCTATTCGTCGAGTTACGACGGGAGCGTGAAACTCTGGATACCCACCAACGAGAAGATAGAACCGATGACGCTGATCGAGACCAACAACTGGATCATGCACTTCGACTTCGACTCCACCAAGAAGACGTTCTGGCTGGGCGACTCGAAGGGTAACCTGACGGCTGTGAACATCTCCGTGCCGCAGATGGTGGAAGTGATCAAGGGAAAGATCAAACGTGACTTGACAACTGAGGAATGGAACTATTACATCGGACAAGACGTGCCGTATGAGAGTTTTATAAGTGAAAAGTGAAGGCCGCGATTAAGCGAGAGCAGTGCCAAGCGTGCTTGAGCAATGCCGAGCGTGAGCGGGCTCGATGTGAAACATCAATAGTGAATAGTTATGAGAAAAATATGTAGATATAGGATTCGGAATATGGCGAAAAGGTTTATCCTTTTTCACCTTTTCACCCTTTCAACTTTTCACCTTTACGCGCAGGGTATTCCCTTTATCCGTAACTTTACGGCGGAGGAGTATCATGCCAACAAACTGAACTACGATGTGGAGACCGACGAGAACGGCAACGTGTTCGTTGCCAACTTCGAGGGACTGATGTACTACGACCATGCCAACTGGCGCATCATCCACACCCCCGGCATCTCGCGTGTGACGGTAACCGTAAGGACGTCAGACAACACCATCTGGGTGGGCGGATACAACTACTTCGGAAAGATTGTGCGCAAGGACAACGGCGCACTCGATCTCAAACGAGTGGGAAGGCCCGACCTGTTCAACGGTGAGGTAAATGAGATCTTCGAGCGTGACGGACACGTCAGATTCATCGTGAACAACGGTAAGATCTACCAGGTAGATGGCGACAGCATCTCTGTCTGGAAAGTCATCGACTCGCAATCGCTCAGGATCGGTGTCCTCGACGTGGTGGATGTCGATGCGGCAGAAAGAGGCGAGACCAATCTCGTGAAGGACGACATCGTACTGGAAGAGCCCTTGGACGGCGGAATGACAGCCGCTATCAAGAAAGGTATAGGTGTCATCATCCGTGATAAAGATGGTAAGGATCTCTATACCATCACCGATGCCAACGGACTCTGTTCCAGCGACGTGGTCTATGCGACCTACGACCAAAGGGGACAGTTGTGGGGAGCCACCGCCAAGGGTGTGTTCGCCATACAGGTACCATCGCCCCTGACCCGATTTACGGCGCACGAAGGACTGACGGGCAACGTCTTGTCCATCGAGAGCCTGGGCGGCAAGATCTATGCCGGCACCGACGACGGACTGTTCTATCAGGAAGGGATGCGATTCGTGAAGGTGCCAGGCATCAGACACACCTGTCAGGATATGAAGCACTACGGCCAGGACCTGATGGCTGCAACGGCCGACGGTATCTTCCGTCTGTCGCCAGGAGGTGGCGTGAAACAGTTGACAAGCACTACATCGGTTTCCATCCTGGTAGAGGACGACAGAATCTACAGCGGAGAGTTGGACGGTGTCTATCTGTACAATATCAACGGCCAGGGCCGCCGGAAGGTGTGCAACCTGGAGAATGTGACAAAGATCGTGAAAGACAACGTAGGCACCATCTGGCTGCAGAGTATCTACGGACTGATATGGAGCAAGAAGGCGAAGGACCAGAATTTCGTCCTGTATAGGACCGGCCACATGGCCGAGACGATGTCAACCGTCGTACTGACAGATGGGAAGGTGGAAGTGATCTGCGCTGAAACCACCAAGCCCTTCCCCTACCCGCTCTATTCGACCGTCGATAGCAAAGGTGTCACGTGGCTGACCAACAGCGACGGCAAGTCGGTTTACAGATGGAAGAACGGTAAAAGGCTGACGGATCTGGATTTGTTGCTATTCCCTATTCACGAGATGGCGGTACGTGCCATCTATACCCAGGGAGATGAGATATGGTTAGGCAACGAGAACGGACTGGTCATCATCGATACCAATACCAAGGATGTCGCCAGGAGGACCAAGCCCAAAATGCTTATCCACACCGTCACGTTGGGTTCCGACAGCATCCTCTGGGGCGGCTTCGGGGAGATGCCGGCGATGCTGGCAGAACTCGACCACGACCAGAACGAACTGCACTTCACCTACTCACTCGACCAGACGCCCATCGAAGGACATACCTACTACCGGTATCGCCTGAACAACGGTAGTTGGAGTGCCTGGTCGTCGAGCACGTCGGCGAACTTCGTGAACCTCACCCATGGCTACTACACGTTCAGTGTACAGGCCCGTGACCTCACGAACCGTCTGTCGGACGTTACGGACATCCGGTTCATCATCACCCCCCCATTCTACCTCAGATGGTATATGAACGTGGTGTATGTCCTCTTGCTGCTGGCACTCTTCTATCTGCTGTTCCGCCTGCGACTGCGCAAGTTGCGTAAGGATAAGGTAAGACTTGAAAGACTGGTGAAGGATAGAACCGACGAGGTGGTGAGACTGGAGAAGATGGCGACGGCCGGTAAACTGACGCAGGGCCTCATCGACCGTATCCTGAACCCCCTGAACTACATCAACAACTTCGCCAAACTGTCGGAAGGTCTCGTGAAGGATGTCAAGGCAAACGTGGAGGACGAGAAGGAGCACATGAGCGAGGACAACTACGAGGACACGTTGGATGTGCTGGATATGCTCGCCGGTAACCTGCAGAAGGTAGGCGAACACGGACAAAGCACCTCGCGCACCCTGAAGGCGATGGAGGAGATGCTGAAAGACCGTTCGGGCGGTATCGTGCCGATGGATCTCGCCACCGTTCTCCACCAGAACGAGAAGATGGTGGAGGAGTATTTCAAGAAGGAAATCACCGAGTACCATATCAAGACGACGTACGAATTCCCGGAGCACGTGCAGATGGACGGTAACCCGGACCAGTTGAGCAAGACCATCATGTGCATACTCAGCAACGCCGTCTATGCCGTCGTCAAGAAATCGCAGAAGACGCAGTATGCCCCCGAGGTGTCGCTCCATGCCACCCAGAACGGCAAGGAGGTGACGCTCGTCGTCAGAGACAACGGCATCGGCATCGAAGAGACCATCATCAACAAGATATTCGACCCCTTCTTCACCACAAAGACCACAGGTGAGGCTTCTGGCGTAGGACTCTAT
>CAJODF010000091.1 GCA_905233555.1 uncultured Prevotella sp.
GGGGTTGATATCGTTGAGCGAACCACCGCTCTTCGAGATGGGGATACCGTCGACAACGATGTAAGGACCTGTACCGGCATTGATGGAGTTGCGTCCACGGACCAATGCGGAGGGAGCGTCACCAGGGATAGAAGAACCCTGTGTGATGGTGACACCGGCGGCGGCACCCTGCACAGCCTGCAATACATTGGTTACAGGCAGCTTGCTCAGGCGATCCTTATTAATAGAGGTGACAGAACCAGTTACGTCGGACTTCTTCTGAACACCATAACCTACGACTACCACTTCATCGAGTGCCGTAGCGTCTTCCTCAATCGTGATGTTGAGGCTCTGGCCCGGGGTGAAAGCCACTTCCTTCGTCAGGTAGCCGATGTAGGAAACAACGATGGAACCTGCCTTCTGGACACTGAGTGAGAAGTTTCCGTTGAAATCGGTCACTGTGCCTGTCTGGGCATCTTTGACTTTAACGGTGGCACCGATGACGGCATCACCGTTCTTGTCAGTTACCTGGCCTTTCACAACGCCAGCCTGCTGGACGTTCTGTACAGCCTGTTCTGCCATAGTCGGCAATGGGAATGCCACCATTCCTGCTGCCAACGCCATCACAAAGCATAACTTTTTGGATGGAAGAGTTAATTTAGCATACTTCATTTGTTACTGTTTTAATTGTTAATTGTTAGTTATGATAATGAATAAATATGTTAGCGTAAACGATTGCGGTTCTGGCGGCAAAGATACGATAATTGATTTATATCAATGTCTCTTTATTGTGATTTTGGGGGAACAAATCGTGAAAACTGCCGATTTTACCGCTGCCTTTACCTTACTTAACGGATAATTCCCATTCGTCCTGCCACCTGACGACGGGCTTGCCGTCCTCAAACTCAATAGGCAACCAGATGTAGCGTGCATCACTGGGATGTTTTGGACGCCAGATGTCTGCCATGAAGATCAGCTGTTCGCCAACAGGTAGGATGTAGGTACTTTGTCCCCCGAAGGTGATTTCTGACTTCGGTCCCCTACATGGATTGGGGTGCTGTGTCCACGGTCCCCAGATACTGGGTGCAGAGAACATGCGTGCCTCGTTAGGTGCCCAACCTGTGCAACCGCTGGTAATCATCCAATAGGTGCCATCCTTCTTGAAGATGGCTGGTGCCTCGTTCTGTCCTCCTGGGGCCACACGGGTATAGCGGCCCGAGTGATGTAGATAGTCGTTTGTCAATTCGGCGATGTGCAGGGTAAGATTATCCTCCGACGAGAAGATATGGTAGGCTTTCCCGTCATCGTCAATATAGAGGGTCATGTCGCGCGACATCTGCCCTGTGCCGAAGTCACGTTTCAGAAAGAGCCCTTGTCTGATGGCTTCGTACCAGTCAGGTGTCCACCATTCCTTAAAGTGGTTGATGTCCATAGTGTCGAGCACTGTAAGCTCTTTGTCCCCGAATTCAACGGGATAAGTGCCTGCATTTGCACGCTGGGAGTAAAGGAACTTGTAAGGACCTTCTGGCCTGTCGCTGACAGCTACGCCGTAGCGGGCGGCACTGTAGCCCTTACCTTTCAGTTCCAGATGGAACCACATGCAAAACTTACCCGTCACCTTATTATATATAACCTTCGGACGTTCCAACACACAGCCGCGTTCAATGTCCGAGCCCTTCTCGTCACTCACATAAAGGGCCACACCGCAATTCCTCCAGTTCACGAGGTCTTTCGAGGCATAACACATCACACCCACCATAGCACTTGAAGTGGTGTCAGCCTTATGCTCCCCAAACCAATACCAGGTGTCACCATATCTCATGATGCCGCCGCCGTGGGCGTTGATATGCCGCCCGCTGTCATCGAGCCACAGCCCACCACTCTTGATGGTCTTGTTCTTGGGTTGCGCAGCCCAATACTGTTCCAGGCGCTTGGCTTCTGCCTTGGTAATCTGAATGACGGAACCGTGTTTAGGGGAAACGAAGTTGGCGGCTTTCATCACACCCTCGTTGAAACGTCCCAAAGGCTTGAAGTTCTTGAAATCGCTGGTTTCCACGAATCCGAAGTTGTGGGGGGTGACGCTGTAGATATCATACATCACCACCCACTTGTTCTCACCAATGCGTTTCCACACGTTCGGTGCTTCGCAGCCGCGGTCTTCACCGTCGATCTGCTCGGCGTGATAGTCGTTGAAATGGTTGATTTTGTCAGAAATCATATACTTGATGCCGCCGGGATTCTCTTGGGCCACATAAGTCATGAAGTAATGGCCATCGGGCATCGGGCAGATATCGGCATCCAGTACCTGTATCTTCTCGTCAGGGTATTCGAAAAGCAGCTGGGGCTCTGTCTCCAAGGTTGTGAAGTCTTCATTAGTATAGCTATAATATAATTTGGTACGCCCGCCCGCGAATTGGCGGATGGTGAAGTAGACCATCGGTTTACCAACTTCCGGATCCCAGATAGTCTGGGGTGCCCAGGCACAACCAATCTCTCCGAACCTCTCGGGAAAGAGTTCGTCGATGTGTACTTCGGTATGGGTCCAGTGTATTAGGTCGTCTGAAGCCATCAGTACCAATCCGCGGTTGTTACCCCAGCCGTATTTGTCAGGGCGTTCCCATTGTGAGGTACGGAGTCCTTTCTGCTTGCCAAATACGTGTAGGTCGGTCATGGCGATGTAAAACTTTCCGTTGGGTGCACGGTAGAGGTGAGGATCGCGAATTCCCCGCTGGTCTGCGATGGAATCGCCAGAAATGATAGGGTCACAGCCGTTAATCGCCGTGAATGTATAGCCGTCATAGCTGATGGCCATGAAGAGCGAATGTGTAGGATCATTGAAATAGGTGAAAAGATAGGCTCCCATATCTTTTTCCGACAGTTGCTGTTGTCTTTTAGCTTCTGCGGATGAAAAAACAATGGTTACCAGACAGAGTAATAGTTGTAGCTTTCTCATGTTGTAATTGTTAGTTGATGATTTCGGATGCAAAATTAAGAAGATTGATTTATATCAAGGGTTCTTCAGCGTTATTTTGTGGGAACAAATCGTGAAAACTAACTATTTTCTGCTTTTTTTTTGCCATTTGGAGAATGTTTTGTAACTTTGCGGGCGATAAGAGCTAACTAATGACAAAAAAAGGATTACTGCTATTTTCTGTCCTGATGTGCTGTATCTCAATGGTAGCATGGCATGTGCCAGTCAGGATTGTGTCTCAGACTCCAGTGGAGGGAGCTGAGGAGGCGCGTTGTCTGAAGTTTGACCACAACGGATTGATGTGGATAGGTACAGATCTGGGCGTGTGTGCTTACGATGGTTACCGTTTCAGGACTTACCGAAACGATGCCTATTCGCCTGGAATCCTGCCCAATAACTATGTACTCAGAATCACAGAAGCTCCTGAGGATCGTTTGTGGCTTGGCACACGAGACGGTTTGACATGTTTCGATCGCCGTCGGAATACGTTCCGGTCCTATCATCTTCAGAGTCAGAATGCGCGAACGATTGATGCTTTGTTTACTTCTTCTGATGGAACGATTTGGGTAGGAACGTCTAATGGCGTGTCGCGCTATGATGCTGAAACCGACGAATTCACAGACATCAGCATGGTTGCTGGTGTGCGGTCTTTTTCCGAAGATAAGAAAGGTAATATCTATATTGGAACTTGGGAAGGCGGTCTCTTCCGTTTAAACCCTAAAAGCGGTAAGCTTGTGGCTTATCCCCGGTTGAGTGAGCGCAATACGGTACAATCGCAACTGGTGGATAGTCGTGGCCGACTTTGGATTGGTACATGGGAGAATGGTATCATCCGTCTGGATCATCCCGAGAATGAGTCTAATCCCGGCGTCCATAGGATGAACGAGGGACGGCCTGACTTCAGGACGTTCCATCAGTTGGTAGAGGATTCTGTAAGCCATGCCATCTGGGGCTGCTGCATTGAGGGCCTTACCAGCGTTGACCTTGATGACGAACAAAAGGTGGAGAACCACTCCGAACTCAGTTTCTGCTATAGTCTCGCTACCGACGGGCATGGCAATCTGTGGGTGCTTACCCGTAATCAAGGTCTGGTTCACCTTAGTACCAAGCCGTCGCCTTTCCATTTCTACCATCTCAATACAACAGGGTTAGAGTTGCCCGTCAATCGCATACAAACCGTCTATACCTCCGACGGCAATTATTTTTGGCTTGGACTGCAGCCTTATGGGCTGGCGTTATATGATCGCAGGGAAAATCGTGTCAACTATAATACCCATATACCAGGTATGCAGCAGATGACGGGTACCAGTGGTATACATGTCCAGACAATCTATGCTTTCATACAGCGTAGTGAGCAGGAATTGTGGTTGGGCAGTTCACAGGGTATTGTGGTATGTCGGACTGGCGAACCAGCCCGGCTGCTGCCTCGTGAGAGGACCCCTTTTATAGGTGATGGAAATGTGAACACCTTCTGCCAGCTCCACGATGGAACGGTGCTTGTGGGACAAAGTGCCGGTATCGGTGTGGCATTCTCCGATACGCAAGGTCGTCTCTTGGTGAGCAATGTTGATGTGCGTCACATCATCGAGGGTCACGATCATCGTATATGGGTTGCAACCGATAATTCTGGTATCATTAGCTTCACAGGCGATATGCATCAACCACAATCGATACAGAGTAGGCTGTACGCTCCTGTCAAAGGCAACTATCCCCTCAAAGATGCCACGGCAGTCTACGAAGACTCGCACCATCGGATTTGGGCCATCTCTAATGGTGGAGCACTGTTCCTTTATGATGTGGAAAAAGATCAGTTCATCGTGGTAAACCAACGTTATCATCTCAATGTCAACCGTATCTATGCTATTGGCGGCGATGAGAAGGGACAGCTCTGGCTTTCCACGGACAAAGGACTTATTTGTCTGAAGATTGATGATCAAGGGAAATGTCATCCTGCCTATTATAGCGTAGAGGATGGCTTGGAGAAGATCCGTTTCTCTGCCAACGGTCTTTCGCGTTTCGGCCAAGAATTGTTCCTGGGTAGCGCCAATGGCTTCTTTTCCTTCAAGCCAGCTCAGATGGATCACTGGCAACCAGCGGATTCTGCTTCTTTATTAGTTACTGGCTTACAGATCAACGACCGTCCCTACGAATGGCTTGACTCCGTTCTACAACACCGTATATCTGCCGAGCCACCCTATACCACTCGTCAAATCACGATTCCTGCCAGTATTCGGAAGTTCACGGTTGAATTTGCACTATTGGCCTATCAAAACGAACAACAATGTAAATATGCCTATCGCCTTGAGGGTTATGACCATGATTGGCATCATGTTGATGCCGACAATCGTCAGGCCGCCTATCAGAACCTCCCTTCCGGTACTTATCAACTCAAGCTCCGTGCCATTGACAGCTATGGTAACTTGGTGGAGTTGCCATATGCCATTCAAGTACGTGTGTTGCCACCCTGGTATCGTACGTGGTGGGCATACCTTATTTATTTATTGCTATTGGGTTCTGCTGCCTATGGTGTCAAAGAGTGGTATAAGAACCGT
>CAJODF010000092.1 GCA_905233555.1 uncultured Prevotella sp.
TGGAACTACCGTTCGCGCCGCCACAACAGCCGCTACCAGTGGAACGACAAGAACTTCAACGCTAACTACGGCGGTATCCCGAAGAACGTATGGTTGCACATTACGGGTAAAATCTACCAGACGTTGCCGCTATACTCCGACTTGGGAACAACAGGTACATACATCTATGCCACCGACTTCGACATCCCCAACCGCAAGGCTGTGATTCACGTCGAGTCAGAGGTGAGGAACGAGGACACGCATGCTCACGATGTGGCACTGATATTCATGCTTACCGATGCCGATGGTAATGTGGTTGCCCGTGAGGAGAGTCCAGACTTCACACATATCGAACCCGGTCAGACGACAACGCTCAAGGCTGCGTCGGAGGTCCTGGGTCTTCTTTTCTGGTCGTGGGGTTATGGCTATCTCTATACGGTGGAAACCCGTCTGAAGGAGGTGCCACCAGGCGGTGAAAGGATTGAATACCATGATCCCGTTATCACCCGTACGGGTTTCCGAAAGACCCACTTTGGCGAAGGTAAGATCTGGCTCAACGACCGCTGTCTAATGGTTCATGGTTATGCGCAACGTACCTCTAACGAGTGGCCAGGCGTGGGACTGAGCGTCCCTGCCTGGCTGAGCGACTACTCAAACGGTCTGATGGTGGAGTCGGGTGGCAACCTCGTGCGCTGGATGCACGTCACCCCTTGGAAACAGGACATCGAGTCGTGCGACCGCGTGGGGCTCATCCAGGCCATGCCTGCAGGCGATGCCGAGAAAGACGTCACAGGAGCCCGCTGGAACCAACGCACGGAGCTGATGCGTGATGCTATCATCTATAATAGAAATAACCCCTCCATCCTCTTCTACGAGTGCGGCAACGAGAGTATTTCGCATGAGCACATGCTGGAGATGAAGGCCATCCGCGACGAATACGACCCTCATGGCGGACGCGCCATCGGCAGTCGCGAGATGCTCGACATCGACGAGGCGGAATACGGTGGTGAGATGCTGTATATCAACAAAAGCAAGAAACACCCGATGTGGGCGATGGAGTATAGTCGCGATGAGGGCTTGCGAAAGTACTGGAACGAGTGGAGCTATCCTTATCATAAGGAAGGCGACGGCCCGTTGTATCGTGGGAAGCCCGCTACGGAATATAACCATAACATGGACCAGTTCGCCATCGAGATGGTGCGCCGCTGGTACGACTACTGGCGTGAGCGACCCGGCACGGGCACCCGTGTGTCGTCGGGGGGTGTGAAGATTGTTTTCTCCGACACGAACACCCATCATCGCGGCGAGTCCAACTACCGCACCAGCGGTGTCGTCGATGCCATGCGCATCCCCAAAGACGCTTTCTTCGTGCATCAGGTGATGTGGAATGGATGGGTGGAACCGGAAGAGGCAAAAACATATATCATTGGGCACTGGAACCTCCCCTCCAGCCCCTCTACGATTGGCGAGGGGGGATCTGCTGTCAGCAGAAGTGATTTGTCTCCCCTCCCTAACAGGGGAGGAGGCAGGGGAGGGGCTGTCCCTGTCTATGTCGTTTCCACTGGCGACGAGGTAGAGTTGTTCCTCAATGGGCGTTCACTCGGCAAGGGCAGGCAGAACTATCGTTATCTCTACACCTTTGATAATGTGCCTTATGAGCCTGGAACGCTGGAAGCTGTAGCCTCCGATGGTAGTCGCTACAAGTTGGAGACTGTGGGTGAGCCTGCAGAGTTGAAACTCACAGCTATCGAGAATCCTGAAGGCACAAAGGCCGACGGGGCAGACATGGTGCTGTTCCAGATAGAGGTCGTTGACAAACAAGGCCGCCGTTGTCCGCTTGACAACCGCATGGTTCACTTCGAGCTCTCCGGCGAAGCTACATGGATTGGCGGCATTGCCACCCGCAACAACCAGGCCCTCCAACGACCCGACGAGCACCGTCCTGAAGGTCTGCTGGATGCTGCTGCCACCAAGAATATCTCTGATAACTATGTCGGCGCGATGTCCCTGCCTGTGGAGTGCGGAGTGAACCGCGTACTTGTACGCACGACCACCCAAGCAGGCGAGATTCATATCACTGCACATGCGGAGGACTTGCTGAAGGCGGAGATGAAAGTGAATAGTGAAAAAGTGAAAGCGGAAAATCTGCTGCCGCAATTAACGCTTAAAGGCCGACTTGATAGGGGGGGGACGCCTCTCACTCCTTCGTATGGAGAACAGGCTTGTGGCGTGAACATCATTTCAGCTACAGCTGGTTACGACAGCGACCACGCTTCCCGCAGCTTTGATGACAACGAACTCTCGGAGTGGAAAAACGACGGACGCCTTTCCACCGCTTGGATTACCTACAAGCTGGAGCATAAGGCTGTCATTGACGACATCTGCCTCAAGCTTACAGGCTGGCGCCTTCGCAGCTATCCCTTAGAGATCTATGCCGGCAAACAGCTTATATGGAGTGGCGAGACGGAACGTAGTCTCGGCTATGTCCATCTGACACCCACCCGACGTATCAGGACCAACGAGATAACGATTCGTCTGAAAGGTGCTGGCAAGGATGAAGATGCTTTTGGCGGCATCGTGGAAGTGACCGAACCCGCTGCAGGTGAACTCGACCTCTTCAAAGCCCCGAATGGCGGCGAGACCAAGAACGAGCTCCGCATCGTAGAGATAGAGCTATTGGAAACGCTACGGCAAAAATAAGGATGTTAAAGAAAACTATGTGAGGACACTTTTCGTTCAGTGTGAATTGCAGACAGAAGCTATATCAAGTGCATATACATACAAGGGAGAAAAAACATCATAAAGAAATAAAAATATGCAAGGAAACTTTTCTTACCACAATCCCACCAAGCTGTATTTTGGTGATGAGTCTTTGAACTATCTCAAGGACGAGTTGAAGAACTTCGGGCCTGTCGTGCTGCTAAACTACGGCAGCGGCAGTGTAAAACGTAACGGCATATACGACCAGGTGGTGGCCATCCTGAAGGAGGCTGGCAAGACCATCGTGGAGAATCCGGGCGTGATGAGCAATCCTACGCTAGAGAAGCTGCGCGAGGGTATTAAGATTGCCCGCGAGAACAACGTGGATTGGATTCTCGCCCTTGGTGGCGGCAGCGTGTGCGACTACTCGAAGGCAGTGGCCGCCTCGTTGTTCTATGATGGCGACTACTGGGATAAGTTCTGGCTGAAGCAGGAACAGCCCGATGCCGACCAGAAGCTATTGCCCGTGGGGTGCATCCTGACGATGGCAGGTACAGGTTCGGAGATGAACGCCGGCACGGTGATTACCGATGCCGAGCACACGTTCAAGGTGGGGCATGTGTTCGACGACCGCCTGATGCCGAAGTTCTCCATCCTGAATCCGAAGTTCACGATGACGGTACCCGACAACCAGATGAAGGCAGGCATCTACGACATCATGAACCACATCATGGAGCAGTACTTCTCTGACTTCGACGACAACACCAGCGACTATCTCTCTGAGGGCCTGATGCGCAGTCTCATCACGGCTTCCCGCATCGCCGTGAAGAATCCGCAGGACTACGAGGCGCGTTCTAACATCATGTGGACGGCGACGTGGGCACTCAATACGCTCATTGGCCTCGGCAAGCACGAGGACTGGATGGTACACATGATAGGTCATTCTGTCGGAGCTTGGACTCACGCCCCTCACGGCTACTGCCTTGCTGCCGTCTCAATGGCCTACTACCGTCGTGCCATGAAACCAGGGTTGGCTAAGTTCGTGCGTTTTGCTAAGAACGTCTGGGATATCAATGGTGACGGCAGGACCGACGAACAGATTGCCGAAGCAGGTCTTGAAGCCCTGAAGAACTGGATGTTGGAGATAGGCCTACCGCTTACCATCAGTGAAATTGGTGCAACTGCCGACATGATTCCTGGCATCACCGAGGGTACCATCTGCTATCCCGCAGGCTACCTTGATCTGAAGCCAGAGGATATCACGGAAATATTACAGGAGAGCATGTAAATGAAAGCGACCTATCCAGATGTAAACTGCAAGAAAGGGAAACTCCTGAACAGAGTAAGCAAGCAAGAGTTAGAAACTTGGGTAAAAGGATTGTAACAAATGAAGCGTCCGTGTCACGAAAGAATGGCACGGACGTTTTGATAATTTTGCTCTTTATCAACTATAATCCTCTTTCTGCCCAGTCGCTTCTATCTAGGTTTCTATACCCTATAGCTTCGGCGATATGTTGGCTCTGTACTTGCTCGCTTCCCTCTAAATCCGCTATGGTTCTTGCAACCTTCAAGATACGGCTGTAGGCACGAGCGGATAATTTTAGTCTTTCCATTGCCATTCTCAACATGTCCAAGGAGGCTGCATCGGGCTCGGCAAACTGATGAAGCATCTTCTCATTCATCTGGGCGTTGCAATGAACGCCGTTCACGCCCCGGAACCGCTGTTCCTGTATATTGCGGGCTTTTATCACCCGTTCGCGGATGACCGACGAGGGCTCGCCAGGCTTCATCTGACTGAGCTGGGCGAAGGGCACTGGCAGAATCTCACACTGAATATCGATACTGCTGGGGATTATAGGGCCCGCTTTTCGTTTATTAATTCCTACTTTCATTCCTTCTTTCTGTCACGTTTTGCTCTCTTTTCAATGCCTTTAATGCTTTCCAAATAAGCCTGTTCAACTGACGAGAGTGTCTTCACTTGGTACTTGCGGTTTTTAGTATCTTTATTTATTAGGTATAAATTATCTTTATCACGATTCAAACAAATGACTATTTGCATATCACGTCGTAATCCGCTTCGCCCTTGATATATCTCTTTCGGTTTACGTCAAAACGGTCATCTATAATATTGCGTTCTGGGGAATATCCATTACTTGTGATGCCGGCAAGAAAAAGTAGCAGATGGGGAAGGTCGTCTGTCATAAACGGGCGGTCTTTGGCACGCTCTATCTTCAACCATATATCTGAATGGTTGTCGCGATAAGAATCGGTGCAATATATCCAAAAGGGAATATCGAACTGGGGAACGATATACTTTTTTTCCAGACTTAGGTTTCTTCCCATTTCTTGGCAATTGTCATAAACAAGTTCTCCATGGTCTGGAACATAGATAATTATAGCTTCCTGATTATCAAATGTCTTAATGATGTTTCCTACGACCATGTCATTGTAGTAAATAGCATTGTCATAGTCCGCAAGAGTTTCTTTTTCATCAGAACTCAAGTCAGCCCTTTTGTAGTCAGAGGCATGAAAAACTTTTCTCTCCTGAGGATAACGCAATTTGAAGTCGGCATGAATACCGATAAAATGGAAGATAATTAGTTGATTGCGATTTGTGGCAGTCTTAGACATAGAAAGATAGTCATCAATGAGTTCCATATCGTAAGAGTGGCTATGCGCATTGCGCTTGTCGAACATATATGAGGTAATCTGGCTCACCAGTAAATCCCTGTGTTTATCCGTATATCATTGATAGCCTATAAAGGAAGAAGTCCACATCGATTACTCCTCTAAGCTGTGCACGAA
>CAJODF010000093.1 GCA_905233555.1 uncultured Prevotella sp.
GTGATGACGCATGCCTACTCGAACGCCATCATCGACAAGGTGGATGAGGCGCTCAAGCACGGTATCACCGGCACTGAGGATGACGACTGGTAAACAATCGAGGGAAAAAACAACTTAATCTTTCTGGATCAAGGCGACGGCATAGGCGGAGATGCCTTCCTCACGGCCTGTGAAGCCAAGTTTCTCCGTTGTCGTAGCCTTAATGGAAATGTCATCGGTGTCACAGCCGATGACATTTGCTATGCATGCCTTCATGGCGGGGATATGGGGGTTCATCTTGGGCCGTTCGGCGCAGATGGTGGCATCGATATTCACTAAGCGATAGCCCTTGGTGGCTATCAGTTCAATCGTTTTTCGGAGGATGATCTTACTGTCCATGCCGTCGGTCTCAGCACTAGTATCGGGGAAGTGGTAGCCGATGTCACGCATGTTGGCAGCGCCGAGCAGGGCGTCGCAGACGGCGTGCAGAAGCACGTCGGCATCACTATGGCCCAGCAGGCCCTTGGTATGTTCCAACTTGATGCCGCCCATCCACAGGTCGCGGCCTTCCACTAACTGATGGACATCGAAGCCCATGCCAACTCGTATCTTCATTTTTACTTTCTAAATAGGTCTTTGATGCCGTCCATATCGAAGGCAAGGGTGAAACGGAGGGTCTGGTCGAGGGGGTTCGAGCGGGCGGTGGAGATGACGTAACCCACATCGAGCGAGAAGACGCTCATGCGGAAGCCGCCGCCGACGGTGAAGTATTTCAGGTTACCCTTCGACTCGGCCTGATGGTGGTAGCCTGCACGGAGCGAGAACTGGTCGTGATAGACGTACTCGGCACCGACGCTCCACTGTATCTCATCGAGTTCTTCCTTGAATCCGCCGGGGGCGTCGCCGAAACTCTTGAAGATGCCGCTGATGGCACTGACGTCACTGTACTCACGGCGCACGCGGTCCTGATAGTCGGAGTTGCTCTCGCCTTCTTCCTGGGCCGGCACCGTGGGTACCAGCAGTTTGTTGGCGTCGGCGGTGATGGTGAAGCGGTTGTACTCATCGACAGGCACCATCAACGAGGCACCAAGACGCATGTTGGCAGGCAGGAACTGGCTCTCTTCGTCGCCGAAGAAGGATATCTTCGAACCGATGTTGGAGAAGTTGAGACCGAAAGCCAACTGGCATTCGCGACTGCCCAGATTGACGTAGTTGTTATAATACATGGCGAGGTCGGCAGCGAAGGCCGAGGCGGGCTTGGAGTCCTCGCTATAGTCGTAGCGCAGGTCGCTGTAGATCCAGCGCAGGGCGGCTGCCATGGAGAAGTGCTCAGAGAGCATCAGTGAGTAGGCCACGTCGAGCGACATCTCGTAGGGCTTCACCGTCATGTCGGTCTGACCGTAGTCGGTAAACACCTCACCGAGGGAGAAGTAACGCAGCGAACCGGAGATGGCGGAGTAGTCGCCGATGCGGTAGTAGCCTGCCAGATAGGCCAGGTCGATATCGTTCACCAACTGTCGCAGCCAAGGGGTATAGTTGAGGGCGATACCGGCGCGGGAGATGCAGAACGGGTACTTGGCGGGGTTCCAGTACTGCGAGTTGACATCGGGGTCGGTGGCAGCACCTACGTCGCCCATACCGGCTGCACGGGCATCGGGGGCAATGGTCTGTGAGATGACAGCGTGCTCCACGGGGTTGAACATCGACACCTTATCATCGTCCTCGGCAAACGCTGTGAAAGGTAAAAAGGTAAAAAGGTAAAAAGGTAAAACCTTTCTGCCTAACCCGATTACCATTTTAACAATATTCATTCTTCTCATATTTCTTCTTTTTTACTTTTTTGTCTTTTTTCAACTTTTCACCTTTTCAACTTTTCACTTATGGATCATCAGTTTCTTGGTCTTCGACGACTGTCCGCTGCCATCGCTGCTGATGGATATCTTGAACAGATAGACGCCTGTCTGCAGGCGGCGCCCACCGTCCATGGAGAGGTTCCAGTCGAAGGTGTAGGTGTTATCGGAAGGCACACCCGACTCGGTGTAGCGCCAGAGTTGCCGTCCGGCCATGTCGTAGATGTCGAGTTGCACGTCGAGTTCGCAGCCGGCACGGTCGTGGGTGATGATGAAGGTGGCGCCGCCGATGGAGGGATCGCGCCTGCAGTTCACGCTGATGCAGTCGGGCTCCAAGCCTCGTGCCACCTCGAAGTCGAGTTCGGCCGTCGAAGAGTTGTTGAGCACATCCCAGGCACGGAACAGGAGGCGGTGGTGACCGTAGTCGAGTTTGGGTATGCTGAAGCCGAGCGTGCCGCTGCGGTAGTCGCCGAACTCGTAACTGAAGTAACTGTTCAGGTTATAGGTCTTCGACATGTCGCCGTCGATAATCAGTTCCAGGTCGTGGCCGATGCTGCTGCCGGAGGCGTTGATGCCGTTATCGTCGTAGAGTTCCGCCACGAAGTAGGGCGAGGCATGCACCTTGTTGCCGTTCTTGAACGACTTGGTGTTCAGGTAGCAATAGATGCTGGGCCCGATGGAGTCGTTGAGGGCGGTGCTGCTGCCGTTGAGAATGAAACTGCTGTTCTCGCCGTGGGCCGTGCTGGTCTTGTCGTGGCTGACAGCATAGAGGGTCATCAGACCGGTACCGTCAGTATAACTGATATCCTTGGGCACGGCGAAGGTGAAGGTGAAGACACCGTTGCGGATGCTGTCAGAGCCGCTGTAGAGGGTCTTCGTACGGTCCTTGAAGGTGAAGGGGGCGTCGGCCTCGGTCTCGTCGTTCAGGCGGCAGACAACGGTTTCTTCCGCATCCCTGACGGAGGCGGTGATGATGCCGTTGAAAGCCTCATCGACGGCCGCACCGTTGACCACATGGCCGGTGACCTTGGCGATGGAGCCTGCGGCCAGGCGGACGGTCGATGCCTCGTCGATAGGCAGGCCGTTGATCTCGTCGATGACCACGTTCTGCGTCGGGGCAGCCAGCACCAAGGCGGGGTCGCCCAACAGGGTGTATTGGAGTTTATTTGGGGTCACGTCCTTACGGTGTTCCACGAGGTCGCACTTTGTCAGACGGACGGCTTCGCCGATGGTGGTCCGTTGGCCGTTGATGGAGCCCAGCACGTACTGTGAGAAACCGAGGTTGATCAGTTCGTTGTAGTTGGCATAGACGGTGCGCGTGGTGCCGAAGAAGGCGATGGCACCGCCCTTCTTGTTCAGCACGGCCGTCTCGCCGATATTCTCTTCCTGTCCGTCGAAGGCCATGATATCGCAGGAGGCCGTCACCCAGAGGGGCAGGCGCAGGCCATTGGGTTCCTCGAAGTCGGCCAGGCGAAGCACGAACTCATGCGAGAGAGCGTAGGAGATGCCGTGTCCGCAGTAGTTCATCATCAGGGCACCATCGGCCATCTGACTCTTGATGAGGGTGGTGGCATCGGGATAGGAGTTGCCCGTCGAAGACGACTGACGGGCGTAGGCATCCCAATATACTTTCTTGATATTGAAGGCGGGATAGGTGTCCTGCACGGTGGTGGCCACCTTGTCGGCGGTGATCATGTGGGCGTTCTGGTTACCGTCGTCGCCCATGAACATGAGGGTGTTCTGCCAGGCACCAGCGTTCTCGTTGTTGGCATAGCCGATGGTCTTGTCGGCCAGTATCTTTGCCTCCTCCAGCGTCCGGGCGGGGAAGCGGCCTACGGCCACGTCGGGCTTGCCGAGGTAGGTGAGGTTGTTGTTCCTACCCGTGACCTGCTGGATCTGCTCTTCGTCGTCGAGCAGACAGTAGTAGTCGTCGCTCACGTAGCAGCTGACCTCGCTGAACGAGTTCTCGCTCTCATAGCAGAGCAGGAAGTCGTCGGGGTCGCAGTTCCTCCAGTCGGAGATGAGCATACGGTTGTCCCAGGCGCCATCGCCGAAGAGCAGCAGGAAACGGGGCATGTCGGCCTCGGTCTCCGCGCGGTCGTAGAACATCTTCAGGTAGCGGCGATAGGCGTTGGCATCGGGGGTACCGCTCGAGAACTCGTTGTAGAGTTCGTCGGCAGGCACGATGCGGACGCGCAGGCCGTCGTTCGTCTCGTGGAGGGTCTTGATGCGCTCTGCCTCCGAGAGCCACTTCTGCGTGGTGGGGATGATAATGACCATATCTGCGGGCGCATCGGCATGATGGTCCTGATTGGTGATATGATAGACATATTCGGGTGTCGGGATGCTGGCGGAAGAGAGGTCGGGCATGGGCTTTGGCTGCTGACTGGTCAGGGCCAGATAGTCGAGACGGACGTTGGCGCCCGATGTCTGGGTGATTTTGACGGTGTTGGAGCCTGCCTGGAGACCCTCTATGGGGAAGGTCCAGACATGGTCGGCACCCTTGGTATAATCGTCCACGAAGTCGATCGGGTTGTCGGTTTTCTTGGAGGCCGTGATGGAGGTCTTGCTCACCACGACTTCGCCCACCTGCTGGTCATTGACACTGACGGTTCCCTCGAAGTAGCCGTCGTAACTCAGTACCACTGACAGGGTGCCAGTAGTGCCACCCGACGTCAGGGTGTAACTCAGCGGACTGCCGATGGTGAAGAGCGTCTTGTCGAAGAGTTTCCTGCCGCCGTGGAACCAGGCATAGTCATCTACCTCGTAAAGGGAGTGGTAGTCGTCGGCCAACGGATAATAGGCGGCCTTGAATTCCTCTTCGCTGATGGTCAAGGGCTCCTCGTCGCCGGCGCTCGTCAGGAAGTAATAGCCGTAGTCGGAATAGTTGTTACGGATACGGGTCGTGACAGAGTCAGACTCCCATGTGACAGGGCCTACACCGTAGAAAAGTTTGCGCCCGCCTACCATACAGGTGGGGACCTCCTTCAGGTCGTCGGTGGCTATCAGGTAGTTGCCCGTCAACTTCTCCGGTTGCAGGGCGCCGCCATAGCCGTAGATCTTCACCTTGGAGATATCAGAGATACCGCAAGTGCGGGCCAGACTGGCAGATATCTGATAGATGCCGCTCTGGGGGATGCGTATCTTCGCCCAGGTGCCGCTCTGGAGCACTGAGTGCTCGGCATAGCGGGCGGCAGGAGAGACGTCGGCCCTGGTCCTGGCCTTTGCGCTCGGGGTTCCCTTCACATTCAACTTGAAACTTACCAATTTCTGGTATTTCCCATCGCGCTTCACTATCGGACAGAACGAGATGTCGAGTACGCCCTGTTTGCGGGCCACACAGACATCCTGCGTCACTTCAGGCAAGGCACTCGGCTCCCCATCAGTCAACTGCTGATAGCGCTGGATGTCGGCCTCTGTCATGTCGATGAATTCGGGGTATTCGATGCTGACGGTATAGGTGGAGTCAGCATAGCGGAGACCTAAAGGTTTCTGGAAGGTGTAGGCTGGCAGGACAGAATCAATCCTGACCTCTTGAGCGGTCAAGTTGATAAACCCTTGTGCCTTGCCCTGCAAGCAGAGCAGCAGAAGAGTCAAGCCTGTTATCAGCCTCCAATTTGTTTTTATTATAACGGATATTGCGCCGATTTATTGTGAAAACCTACTTACAATTGAACTCCAGTACCTTCCGCTGCTCCAGCCAACCCTCCAGGTGGTCGTCGATATGCACGGGGCCCACGCCAGCCGGTGTGCCCGTATAGAGTAGGTCGCCCGTCTTGAGGGTAAAGAACTGTGAGATATAGGCGATGATCTCATCTACCTTATAGAGCATATCCGAGGTGCAGCCTTCCTGGACGGTCTTGCCGTTGATGTCGAGATGGAAGTGGAGGCGCTGGATGTCGATGAACTTCTCCTTGGGCACCCACTCGCCGATGGCGGCAGACCCGTCGAAGCCCTTGCAGATGGTCCAGGGCTGTCCGGCCTCGGAGGCTTTCTTCTGCAGGTCACGGGCGGTGAAGTCGATGCCGATCGTCACAGCATCATAATAACGGTGGGCAAAGCGCTCCGGGATGTTTTTCCCCAAGCGGCAGATGCGCACCACGACCTCCGTCTCGTAGTCGATGCGTCCCAGATGGTCTGGGATGAAGAAGGGCTTCCCCTGGTTGAGTATCGCCGAGTCGGCTTTGGTGAATATCACGGGTTCATCGAGCCGCTTCAGCGTCCCGTGCAGTTCTTGAGTATGTGCGGCATAGTTCATGCCGATAGCAAATATCTTCATATCTCACACATTTTGGCGCAAAGGTACGAAAAAAATCGGCACTGCGCAAGCAATGCCGATTCTTTTTATGATAGTGACTAAGATTAGTCGGCTACGAGTGTGAAGCGCTTGAAGGCGGTAATCTTCAGATCCTTGTCCTGCTTGGCGAGCCACTGGGCAACAGTAGCCTTGTCGCCGTCACCGAACTGGAACTCCTGGTCAACCAGGCAACTCTCCTTCAGGAACTTCTGAACACGACCCTTGGCGATGTTCTCAATCATAGGCATCTTCAGTTGGGCCTCACCCTCGACCTTTGCGTCAGCAATGATCTTACGGGCCTCGTCAGCCTGCTCCTTGGTGAGCCAACCCTTAGCGGTGTTGCTCTCGATGTGATCCTCAGAGTCAACGAGGTTGGGGTTGATGCCAGCCTTCTTGAGTTTCATCTCCACGAATTTCTCTACCTGCTCCAACTTGGTCTTCTCGAAAGAGGTCTTGTACTCCTCGTCGAGGATCTTCTGATCAACGCTCTGGGCGTCGAGGGCCACGGGCTTCATGGCAGCTACCTGCATAGCAATGAGGTGACCCTGCTCAGCGGCAGCCTTGTTGGTCTGTACCATGGTGCAGAGGGTGTGCTTACCCATGTGGTCATAGACCTCCACGTTGTCACCCTCGAGTGTCAAGTAACCGTCGAGTTCCATCTTCTCACCAGTGATACCAGAACGCTGTGTCACAGCATCCTGAGCACTCTGACCGTTGATGTCGAGAGCCTTCACAGCCTCAATATCGGCACACTTGGCAGCGATGGCAGCATCGAGGATCGTCTGAGTCAGAGCGATGAAGTCGGCACCATTGGCTACGAAGTCGGTCTCGCACTTCAGGGCGAGCATGGCGGCAAAGCCGTCAACAGCCTTTACGAGTACACAACCATTAGATGTCTCACGGTCGCTACGCTTTGCAGCGATAGCCAGGCCACGCTCACGGAGCAGTTCCTTGGCCTTGTCGAAGTCGCCCTCAGCCTCGGTCAGAGCCTTCTTTACGTCAGCCAGACCAGCGCCGGTCATTGCGCGAAGCTTCTTGATATCGTCAATTGAATACAATTTTAAAATTTACCATTTACAATTTTTATTCTGCGGCGGGAGCCTCTTCCTCTGCGGGAGCAGCGGCCTCTTCAGCAGGAGCAGCCTCCTCTACAGGAGCCTCTGCCTTGGGAGCCTCAGCATCCTTGCGGGTGCGACGGGCAGCGCGCTTGGGCTTTACCTCTTCCTCGTCGGTCTCAGCCTGAGCATCGGCAGCCTTCTCGTCGGCCTTCTCCACCTTACGCTCCTCGATACCCTCGGCGATAGCGGCGCAGCAGGCATTGAGGATGATCTCAACTGAATCCTTAGCATCATCGTTGGCGGGAATCACGAAGTCGATGTTGTTGGGGTCAGAGTTGGTATCAACGATACCGAACACGGGGATACCCAGACGGTTAGCCTCACGGACGGCAATCTGCTCCTTCAGCACGTCAACCACGAAGAGTGCGCTGGGCAGACGGGTCAGGTCGGCGATAGAACCGAGGTTCTTCTCCAGCTTGGCACGCTGACGAGTGATCTGCAGCAACTCACGCTTTGACAGGTTACCGAATGTACCATCGTTCATCAGTTTGTCGATGTTCGCCATTTTCTTCACGGCCTTGCGGATCGTGGGGAAGTTTGTTAGCATACCACCGGGCCAGCGCTCAATCACATAAGGCATATTGATGCTGGTGGCCTTCTCGGCGATCACTTCCTTGGTCTGTTTTTTAGTAGCGACGAACAGGATCTTCTTGCCACTCTTGGCAATCTGCTTCAGAGCGTCGGCAGCCTCGTCAATCTTGGCTGCGGTCTTGTGCAGGTCGATGATATGAATACCGTTACGCTCGGTATAGATGTAGGGAGCCATTGCAGGGTTCCACTGACAGCCGGCCTGGAGCAACTGGTCAAAATTTGTTCTTGCCATTTTGAATTTCTTGCTTTTAAATTGTTTACTTTCTTTTTAATTCTTACTTGTGTTAGAATCAGCCG
Organism: uncultured Prevotella sp.; assembly: GCA_905233555.1. Taxonomy (GTDB): domain Bacteria; phylum Bacteroidota; class Bacteroidia; order Bacteroidales; family Bacteroidaceae; genus Prevotella. The sequence goes on from CAJODF010000093.1 coordinate 8,133, forward strand.
GAGGGTAGTCACGAGGAATCCCACCAGTTTAGATACTAAACGCAGTCCAGTCTGTTTAACGCTTACTGAACTGGAAGCGACGACGAGCCTTGGGCTGACCCGGCTTCTTACGCTCAACCTCACGGCTATCACGTGTCAGGAAACCTTCGTCCTTCAGCTTCTTCTTGTCCTCTTCATTGATCTTCACCAGGGCACGTGCGATGGCGAGGCGGAGTGCCTGGCTCTGGCCAGTGAAACCACCACCGTCGAGGTTGGCCTTGATGTCATACTTCTCA
>CAJODF010000094.1 GCA_905233555.1 uncultured Prevotella sp.
CATAGAAGCGATACCCTGCAGGGGCAGATAGTAGTTCATCATAGAGAACATACCCTTCTTCATCTCACCACCGTACCAGGTGTTGATGATGCACTGCTCACGGGTTGTAGTATTGAAGGCTACGCAAGTCTCTGAGTTCAGACCCAGTTCCTTGTAGTTCTCAACCTTAGCCTTAGAAGCGTTGTAAATCACGAAGTTGGGCTCGAAGCTCTCCAACTCCTCAGCGGTAGGCTGAATGAACATGTTCTTCACGAAGTGAGCCTGCCAAGCAACCTCCACGATGAAACGAACACGCAGACGGGTAGCCTCGTTGGCACCACAGAAAGCATCCATCACATACAGGTTCTTGTTGCAGAGTTCCTTGATGGCAATCTCCTTCACCTTTGCCCAAACCTCCTCGCTCATGGGGTGGTTGTCGTTCTTATATTCCTCAGAAGTCCACCATACCTTGTCCTGGCTTTGTGCATCTTTCACGATGTACTTGTCCTTAGGTGAACGGCCGGTATAGATACCAGTCATAACGTTAACAGCGTTCAGCTCGGTGTTCTGGCCCTTGTCGAAACCAGTCAGACCAGCCTTTGTCTCCTCCTCAAAGAGGTACTCATACGACGGATTGTGGGCAATCACGGTTGAACCGGTGATGCCATACTGAGTCAAATCTAATTTTGCCATATTACTAATCTAATTTTAAGTGAATATTATCCTTGTTATTCTAATCAGTTGCAAGGACGGTGCAAGCCGAATGCGGAAAGCATACTTTTTGCTGAGATGCAACCCGTTCTCGCGGTCGTGATTTAAATCACGGCTGCAAAGGTACTAATAAATTGAGAATTAGGCACTAAGAATTAAGAATATTTTGCGCACGTACAATTCTTTTTAGGTTAAAGAATTTAAAAAAGGGTGTTGGAGCGACACATTTGCCACTCCGACATAACAAAAAAAACGTGCTTTCTGTTCCAAAAATCTCATCATTGTTGCGAGATGGTAGCCACCACATATTCACTTTGGGTACCGATGCGGAACTTGCCGCCCCAGATGCCGATGCCTGAGGAAATGTAGTATTGAGTGCGGCCAATTTGATATTTGCCCCACGAGCATTCGTAGATATGGTCTGTAATCCATGAGATAGGCCATACTTGTCCGCGATGGGTGTGACCACTGAGTTGGAAGTCGGCACCAGCCGCCTCACTGCGTTTCAGGTGATAGGGCTGGTGGTCGAGGATGATGATGTACTTGCTTTGGTCTGTCACAAGATCCTTGACATCCTTGCGATGCCAGTTCGAACGGTCATCCCGTCCAATGACAACGATACTGCTGTCAATCACTGCTGCCTCATCCATGAGTAGGTGGATACCGGCATCCTTATAGAACTGTCGGGCTTGAGGCTGTCCGGTATAGTATTCATGGTTACCGATACAGGCATAGACGGGTGCCTGAAGCCTGTGGAATTCCTCTGCCATCCGTTCTTCCATCAGCGGACGCATGCTGCCGTCGATGATATCGCCTGCTATCAGGATAAAATCCGGTTTTTCGGCATTGATCATATCTACCCAGCGGGCTAGTTCCTTGCGAGGATTATGATAGCCGAGATGGAGGTCGGAGGCCATCACTACTTTATAATCGTGGGGCAACGGCTTCGATGATTTTAGTTCCAACGGCACACGTACTTTATTCTTATAATGCAGATTGCCGTAGAGGAAGAGTCCGAAAATCACGATGAATAGACCGATTGCAGTGTAGCCGTTCTGATAAAGCATCGTCTTTGGTACCAGACGACAGAGCCGTCCCAAGTCGAGTACCAGAAAGACGATTACTAGATAGAGGAGTACGAAGATGGTGGAGGTGCCAATCTCGTAAGCCACCTGTGCCAAGGGTAGGGGTAATGTATCGAATTTCCTTCCGAAGTTCAAAAATAGCATCACAAAACAGAGGATGCCGACGGCAATGACCAGCGACTTCCAAAAGGCTGGCAAGGGGAGCAGCACCCACACATGCCAAGCGATATAGGCAATAGCCACAAACGGCAATACCATAAAAATAAACATCCACATACTCTTCATTATGTTGGTCTTGGGGTGCAAAATTAAGGATTATTTTGGAAAAAACAAAAAAACTCTTGTTTATTTGCTTGTTTAATCGTACCTTTGTACCCAAACTTAATGCGATAAACGTATGGAAATAGTAGATTTCAGTAAAAGCAACTCGATTATCAACCAGTATATGTCGGAGTTGCGCGACAAGAACTATCAGAAGAACCGTCTTCTGTTTCGTCACAACATCAAGCGCATCGGCGTCCTGATGGCGTATGAACTATCCAAGACACTGGAGTATAAGCCGAAGACCGTTACAACACCTCTCGGTACATTGGAGATCCCCCTGCCGAAGGAAGACATAGTGGTTGCCACCGTGCTCCGTGCAGGACTGCCGTTCCACGAAGGATTTCTCGATGTATTCGACAAGGCCGATAATGGTTTCGTGTCTGCCTTCCGTATGTATATCAACCGTGAGCATACCGAGGTGGGTGTCCATACGGAATATATTGCCACCCAAAGTGTGAAAAACAAGACATTGATCATCGTTGATCCGATGTTGGCGACAGGAGGCAGTCTGGCTGCAGCCATCGAATCACTGCTTCAGACCGGAAAACCCAAGAAGATTCATCTCTGTTGTGTGATTGCCGCCCCTGAGGGTATCCAGGTGGTGAAGGAGGTGTTGCCCGAAGGTTCTACAATCTGGTGCGCTGCCATCGATCAGGGTATGAATGAACACAAATATATTGTGCCGGGTTTTGGCGACTGCGGAGATCTCTGCTACGGCGAGAAACTGCAGAGTTTCAGAAAGATAGCCGATAAATAATGATAAAGCCTGCCAACCGGCAGGCTTTATCATTATTGTATCTTCTCCAGAATCATCATCAGGTATTTCTCATTCGTCCATGTGAATCCAGGCATGTTCATCACCGACTCCATAATCAGACGTTTCTCCTTGGGGAGGGCACGTTTCAGATGACGCTCATGCACCCGTACGAACTTGTCGTCCAACCGGTAGAAATAGAGTTGCTCGATCGGGAACTGGAGTTCCGATATGTCGGTGGCCTCTATTGTGTTGTAACTTAACGAACTCGACGTGCTGGTTAGGGCTGTGAGGTCGAGGTTCGTGATGTTTGCACTGTTGGCTCTCGACTGCTTGTAGGCATTGATGTCGATAACCTTTGTGCTGAAGAGTGCGTCATCCCCGATGGAATCCACCTGATAGCATAGCATGCTGTCGATGCGGATATAGGTGCGGTCTTCGAATTCAGCCCGCAGGATGTTGCTCATGTTTGCCTCCTTGATGTCGTCGCCGCTCATGTAGAGCAGGGCAGCGTTTTTCAGGAAGATGTTGGCCAAGGGTACCTCCAACTTTCGTCCGTCAGTCAGGATGACCGTTGCGGGTCGGAAATTGGGATAGGCCGTAATGGCCGATGTGATCTGTTGCTCCTGGGCAGCCGCCTTCAGCGTTGCCAGCAGCACGATGGTGATAACTAGTGCTATTCTTTTCATGTTGGATCTATATTTATTAAATAAGGTGAAGCGTACCCATCAGATAGACCAGGCCGAAACCCATTACCATCGAGATGATACCCATGATGGAACCCACCTTCACCATATCGTTCTGCTTCACGTAGCCTGTAGCGAAGGCTAGGGCGTTTGGCGGGGTAGAGATGGGCAGGATCATGGCACTCGAAGCAGCGATGGCCACACCGATCAGCACGGTTCCTGTACCACCGATGGGGGCGAGTTTGTCACCCATGGCGCTGCAGACAATTGCCAGAATCGGCATCAGCAGGGCTGCCGTCGCAGAGTTGGAGATGAAGTTGGAGAGCAGGTAGCAGATGGCACCACCGAGCAGCAGGATGAGCAATGGCGAGAATTCACCGAAGGGTATGCTCGCTACGGCGTTTGCAGCCAGTCCGGAGGCATTCAGACCATAGCCGAGGGCAAAGCCGCCAGCCACCATCCAGATTACACTCCAGTTGATCTGCTCGAGGTCGCGCTTATTGATGACACCCGTCAGGGCAAACACGGCAAACGGAATCATAGCCACCGTGTTGGCATTAATACCCGTGAACTGGTCCGACAGCCAGAGGAGGATAGTGACGATGAATGTTACGATGACCACTCTCGATTGGAAACTCTTCTCCATGCCACCCTCTATCTTCAGTTCCACCGTCTTCTGTGTGAAAGGGAAGAACTTCAAGAGCAGACGCCAACTGATGAACAGCAATACTACCACGAGCGGGAACATGAACATCATCCACTGACCGAAACTGAGACCCATATTCAGACCCTCAGGGTCATTCAGGTATTTCAGGGCAATCGTGTTTGGAGGCGTACCGATGGGCGTACCCATACCACCCAGATTGGCAGCCACGGGAATCGACATCGCCAAGGCGATACGGCCCTTGCCTTCTGGCGGCAATTGACGGAACACAGGTGTCAGGAACGTGAGCATCATGGCTGCGGTAGCTGTGTTCGATACAAACATCGAGAACAGACCCGTCACCAATAGGAAACCCAGTAGCACCATTTCGCTCTTTGTGCCGAAGGGAGCCAGCAGGACCTTGGCCAACTGGGCGTCGAGACCCGTTTTGGTGGCGGCAATAGCCAGCACAAAACCGCCGATAAACAGCATGATCACAGGGTCGGCAAAGCATGCCATTACGCCCTTATAACTGAGAAGTTTGCCCACTTCCGCCTCGTTTACCATCGGCATGATTCCGCTGTCCGTACAGAATAGGAGCATGATGACGATGATGGCTATCGAAGTAGCCCACGACGAAACAATCTCTAAGACCCACATCAGCGTGGCAAAGGCAAAGATAGCGATAATACGCTGCTGTACGATGGTCAGGTTCTGGATGCCGTACCATTCTGTCGGTATGTTCCAGAGTAGGAGGGTCACGATGGCCACAAGGGCGATTTTCAGCACACGCTTAGTGCTGTCTTCTGGATGATACTTCCTTTGGTGGCGCATCTTATGATACGCGTCAACCAGATGGAAGCCTTCGTAAATATGAAACATTTCTCTATGATTTTATTATGTTATCGAAATCGCCTGCAAAGGTACAAACATTTTTCATAACTCCTCACTCTCAACTCTTAATTAATATGAATATTGAGTGTATAATTACACATACATCCCCAAGGCATAGCGCCTCGGGGATGTTTGCCAAGTGGAGTTTGCAAAAACTTCCTAGTCTTTTATTTCACAGTCCAGATATCGTTGGTTTCGAGGAGTTCGGTGAAGTTGTGGTATTTCTTCATGCCGGAGACTTCTTCAAGTTGGGCATAGACGGCCTCGTTGTAGGTGGGGGCCTCTACGTCGCGGATGACACCAAGAGCGATGGGGAAACCATCCTCGGGGGTCATCATGGCGAGTTTCAACTGGAGGGTATTGTCCTCGCAGTGGGCATCGTGGACGAGTACATCGTCGATGGTGTAGCCATCCTTGCCGATCTCGACGACCTTCAGGCCGAAGCCCTGCTGCACGAGTCCGAACTCATTGTTCTCACCAAAGATGAGTTTCTCACCGTGACGCACATAGATGGCGTTCTTCTTACGACCCTCGTTGTTATAGACGATGTCATGGCAGTGGTCGTTGAAGATGACGCAGTTCTGCAGTACCTCAGTGACGCTGGCACCTTTGTGTGCATAGGCAGCCTTCAGTACCTCGACGCTGCCCTTGGCATCGGTAGCCACGCAGCGGGCGAAGAAGTGTCCGCGGGCGCCGAAGCAGAGTTCAGCGGGACGGAACGGATCCTCGACGGTGCCGTAGGGTGATGACTTAGAGACGAAGCCACGGGGTGAGGTGGGGGAGTACTGACCCTTTGTCAAACCGTAGATGCGGTTGTTGAGGAGGATCATATTCAGGTCGATGTTACGACGGTTGGCGTGGATGAAGTGGTTACCACCGATGGCCAGTCCGTCGCCGTCGCCAGAGATTTGCCAGACGGTGAGGTCGGGGTTAGCCACCTTGGCACCAGTAGCGATGGCAGCGGCACGTCCATGGATGGTGTTCATACCGTAGGTGGCCATGTAATGGGGCAGACGGCTCGAACAGCCGATACCGGAGATGACTGCTACGTTCTCGGGGGCTACGCCAATCTCGGCCATAGCCTTATGGAGTGAAGCCAGGAAGAAGTGGTCGCCGCAACCAGGGCACCAACGGGGCTGGCCTTTCTTAAAATCTTGTGCTGTATATTCCATAATTCTTACTTCTTAATTATTTCCTCGAATGCGTTGACTAACTCTTCTACTACGAAGGGCTGACCCTTGACTTGGTTGAACTGATAGGGAACGAAGCCATCGACCTTCATGCGGAGGTAGGCGGCAAGTTGACCCATGTTCTGCTCAGCGACAAC
>CAJODF010000095.1 GCA_905233555.1 uncultured Prevotella sp.
ATATGCCGAGAAGACAGAAGAGAGTCACCTATGAGCAGATGACTGAGAAGATGGTCAAAGAGCTGCAGCTTGACGAGAAGCAGCAGAAGAAAGTAGCCAAGCTCAATAAGAAGTATAAGACACTGATTGAGGGTGAGCAGGTGGAACGCCCACAGGGTCAGCGTCCGCCGATGGGTGAAAGGCAACGGGTAGGCGACGGAACGTCGGGAATGCGTCCCAGTGGCAGACCAAGTGGCGGCATGGGTGGCCCCGGTGGAGGAATGCCCGGAGGTTTCGGAGGTGGTATGCCTGGCGGTGGCTTTGGTGGACGTGGCGGTGGAATGCCTGGAAGTCCGAGAGGCGGTATGTCCGGAGAACAGTCACAGGAGAAGTCATACGACTATGACAAGCAACAACAGAAGTACGACAAGGCTATCGGTAAGATCCTAACCGAACAGCAATACGAGGGTTATCAAAAGATAAAGCCTCAGTTTTACTCTCAGCGCAAAAACCGTGAGTTCCTTTTTGGTGGTCAGCAGTCTTTAGGCCAAGGTATGCCCATGCCTCCAGGTGGTATGGGAGGCCCCGGCTCTCGTAATCAGAATATCACCTACTCTGGAGCTACAGAATTGAAGACATCTGTCACAGAGATGAGCAAGACATACCAAAGCAGTAAGACTAATGAGAATGCATTGCTGATAAACACTAAGGAGGCTGTGACCATTGCTCAGCCCACTATCAATAAGACAGGCAGTTCTGATGGTGGTGATAACTGTAGCTTTTACGGTATCAACGCTGCCCTGCTTGTAAAGGGTGGCAGCACAACAACCATCAAAGGAGGCGTAATCACAAGTAACGCTACAGGTGCCAACGGCGTATTCTCATACGGAGGTAACGGCGGACATAATGGCGGTCAGGGCGATGGCACAACCGTCATTATCGAGGATACTAAGATTACCACCACAGGCGATGGCTCTGGTGGCATCATGACTACAGGTGGCGGTGTAACAAAGGCCAAGAATCTGACCATCAACACCAGCGGTCGTTCGTCGGCTCCGATTCGTACCGATCGTGGCGGTGGCGTCGTGACCGTAGATGGTGGCAGCTATACGAGTAACGGTCTTGGTTCACCTGTTATCTATTCTACTGCCGATGTGACAGTATCAAACGCTACGCTTACATCGAACATGTCTGAAGGTGTCTGCATTGAGGGCAAGAACAGCATTACGCTAAACAACTGTCAGATGACTGTCAGCAATACGAATCGTAATGGTCATGCACAGTTCTTGGATGCTATCATGATCTATCAGTCGTTCTCAGGCGATGCCGATAGTGGCAACTCGCATTTCACGATGAATGGCGGTTCGCTGACCAATAAGCAGGGCCATTTGTTCCATGTGACCAACACAAATGCCATTATATCTCTGAACAATGTCAAACTGGTGAATGAAGATCCTGCCACGGTTTTGTTGTCAGTATGTGCTGACGGATGGCAGGGAGCCAGCAACAAAGCAACGCTTAATGCGAGTCATCAGCAATTGGAAGGCACCATCCTTGTGGGCAATGACTCTGAACTGACACTGAATCTGGCGGATGGTTCAACATTCAATGGCTCCATCAGCGGCAATATAACCAATGCTGCAGGCAACACAGTATCTACTGAAACTGGAACTGTGAATGTCACCCTTGGCGATGACTGCACATGGACACTTATAGCCGATACCTACATTACATCTCTGAAGGGCGATGCGTCACTCATCAAGGCTAACGGCCACCGATTGTTTGTGAATGGAAAGCTGTTGAAAGTGAATTAAGAAGAGTTTTTTTATGAGTATTTAGGAGCCAGGCAAATCCCTTTGCCATCCGCTTGTCGGAATCGACGAAGTGGTTGCCTGCGTTCCATTCAAATATGGTATTAACCTCTTGTTCCATCAATTTGCTGGAGGATATCAAAAAAAGTCTCACTTCTCGGTGAGACTTTTTAAATGTAAAATTCCGAAGGATCTATCAACCCCGCACGGAGCGCGTACTTCACTGCTTCGTGCGCTGTGTTGATGCCCAGCTTGCGGAAGATATTTTTCCTGTGGGTAGTGACTGTATGGATGCTGGAGAAACGCTCAGCAGCAATCTCCTTCGTGGTCTTACCCAGAGCGATGCCCTTTACAATCTCCATCTCTGTTGTCGTCAGAACACTGGGCGTTTCGTCCTCTTGTTGTTGCTGTGTGATGATGGTCTCCAAGGCACGCTGGCTGAGATAGCGCGTATGGTGGCTGACAGCGTTGAGAGCCTCGCGAACCTCGCTCAAGGGGCCGTCTTTGTAAACCACACTGAATTGGTGCGATGAATAGACCACGCGTCGTATGAACTGGGGTGTCAATTCGTCGCTGATGAGTATCCAGTCGGACAGGTTGAAGCGCTCAGCAATGATGAGCAGTTGATCCTCGTCGGCAAAGTCGAACAGGGTATAGTCAAGTAAAACTACGGCACTCTCGTGTTCCTTGAGCAGCTCCATAAGCCTTGCCGTGTCGAATGCACGGTATACAACATTCTCTTCATCCTTCTTAAGCAGGCTCTCTAGCGCGAATCGCGTCAGCTCCTGATTGTCGGCTATAATATAATTTCTCATCTTTATGTTGGTTATTGGGTGCAAAATTACTAAATTCGAAGCAATCTGCCAAATCTTTTTTATGGATTTGACAGATTACTCTATTTAAATTGACTTATGTGGTCAAATCTCGTAAGAGCTGGTCTGATATGAAGTAAAAAAGTCGGATTCAGCGAAGCACTCCGTTGATGTGTAAACCATAAAATGGTGCTACTGGTGCTACTGAGCGTTGTAAGCCGCTGATAATCAATAAGAACTTGGTGCAAGAAGGGGTAAAAATGGTGCTACTGAGGTGCTACTATAGTGCTACTGAAGAATTTTCGACAATCTATTTTGGGTATAGGCAAAAGGTATTTTGCGTATAGGCGTAAAGTAAGGTTGTTAGATAGGCTCTTAATCCCTGTTGGAATAGGGGTTTGCCCTTGTTTGAAGCATTCCTATACCCTATAAGGTGACGTTTGAACGAGTCGAAGAAGGCATTAGAACGACCGAAAGATGACGTTTCTTTCATCCCAAAGTGCTTTTTCTTCGAAAATAAAGGGCTATTTCCTTGCATTATCCCCTATTTTTTTGTATCTTTGTAGTCCGAATTAACGCATAGAACAAAAACAACAAACAACCATGAAGATTACAAAGCTAAAGACCCGTTACGGAGAGTTTGGCTCACCAGTATCTACTGATCTGGAAACCATAATAGAGCGTATGCGCTCTGAGGACAGCAAGGCGGCTACGGAGACGATACGCAGGGCAGCCCTCCAGTTGCGGCTGATGATGGAGCAGGGCATGCCCCGCTATCAGTTGGAAGACACAGACCGGCTACCGTACCTGCTGTTCTCTGCCACCTTTGGCAAGGGTGGGCTGGAACATCCCAACACGTTCACCCGGCTCCTACTGCTCAACATCCCCTGCCCCAAGGGTATGCAGAGCGTCAACGAAATGAAGCAGCTCGTGTCGCAGGTACCATACACCATGCTGGCTTTTGCCGGTGCAAGCGGCGTGACGCTGAAGGTGGTGGTGCGCTGTTCCTACAATGGCGGTGCGACACCATGGGTTTCAGGTAAGGGTAAGAGCATGAGCCTCGACACCTTTGCCTACCTCACCTTCCTGAAGGATGCCCAACAGTCGGCTGCTCATTTGTACACGGCTCTGGTGCAATGCGACCTCATCGTAGGCGATCCGTCGCTCACGATGGGCTGTCGTCTGGCTCACGACCCCAAACTGTATTACAACCCTCAGGCTCTGGAGTTGCCCGTCATACATGATGAAGCGGGTGTGCTGCGTCCATACAGCGGCACAAAAGCGGACGACGACGGCACCGTAGTGTGGTATCCTGACTCCGACGAGCAGGAGCGTTACAAACTGGAATTCTATACCTGCATGAAGAAAGCGGTCGACGAGTGCGCCGACAATGCGGACCACGCGCTGGCACTTCTGGCCACCTACTGCTATAAAGCCGGTCTGGAGGAAGAGGCCTGCATCACCCGTACATTATGGGACCGCCATTTCAAACCCTTGGGCGACGACCTCATCCGCAAGGTGTTCCGCACGACCTACGACGAGCCCTACGACGGCAAGACGCTCTCGCAGATGAACGAAAAGGAGCGCATCATCCGGTCCGTAGAGAACTTCTTCCGTCGCCGCTACCAGCTTCGCTATAATGTGGTGAAACAGCTGACGGAATTCCGACCCAACAACCTGACCTTCAGGCAGTGGCAGCCGCTGACCGACCGTCAGCTGAAAAGCATCGTCGTCGAGCAGATGAAGGAGGGCGGCGAGAGTTGGATGAACGACATCCGCATCTATATAGAGAGTGCACACATCAAGGAGTACAACCCCGTACACGAATTCCTGGCCGGCTGTGGCGACTGGGACCGCAAGGCCAACTACATCGAGGACTTCGCCCGCCGTCTGCCCACCGACTATGAGCTCTGGCCCAAATACTTCCACCGCTGGTTCCTGGCGATGGTGGCACAGGCCATGAACATCAACCGCGACTACGGCAACTCGATGGTGCCGATGCTTATCGGCGGCGAAGGCATCAAGAAGTCCGTATTCTGCAAAAACATCCTCCCGCCGTCGATGCGCGAATACTACATGGACGACATCAAGATGCAGAATGCCGAGCAGGTGGAGCGCGTACTGGGTCGCATGTGGCTCGTATGCATCGACGAGTTCAACGCCAAGACAGACCGTGAGCAGGCCAAGGTGAAGCGATTGCTGACGGAGAAGGACGTGCAGATGCGCAAGATGCGCTCGTCGGAGTACACGATGACTCCACGACTATGCTCGTTTATCGCCACCACGAATGACCCCACGCCGCTCTCGTCGGCAGAGGGCAACCGTCGCTATCTCTGTATCGAGGTGAAGGGCGAGATCGACATGACGGAGCGCATCAACTACAAGCAGATGTACGCCCAGGCCGTCGCAGAACTGAACCAGCCCGACTGCCTATACTGGTTTACCTCTGAGGATGAACAGATTATCCGCGAGCACAACCAGTCGTATATGGAGGAATCAACATCAGAGGGTGTGTTGCCTGGTATTTTCGAACCCACTACTGAGCACACGAAACGAAATCTGTGGCGAGTGGTGGATATCCAGCAGGAGCTTTCTAAACACTTGAGCGCCAAGGATGTACCCAGTCTGAAGGCACTCTCTGTAGCCGTCAAAGCACTCCGCTGGCCCAGAGGAGCCAACAACGGCATCAGAGGTTACTACCTGAAACTGCGTAAAAACGACTCGCAGTAGCACCATGATCTGCAAAAAGGAGCTGATTTGTTGGGAAGATAAAATAAAATATGTACCTTTGTCCAAAAGTAGAGAGATATGCCAAGGAAGAAAGACGGAATGTTGTTTGAAGTTCACCCGACACCAGTGAAAGGCAAGGACGGGAAAAACCTGGTTTATGTGCGGCCTGCTATGAGAGACAAGATGTCAATGACGGGTCTGGAGGATTTCTGTAACAGGAACTATCACTCCCCATACGGAGAGCTGATGCGTGCCTTTGACTATTTCCTGCGTGCCGCAGGAGAGCTGATGGCTATGGGCTATCGGGTGGATACACCTATCGGCTCGTTTGCACCGAGACTGAAACTGGTGCGCGAGATAACCGACCCCTGCAAGGTGACTGGACATGACGTCGTGTTCGACGGAGTGGAATACAACCCCGGCAAACGCTGGAACAGGGAGCTGGAGAAGTGGTCGAATGGTTTCCGACGTTATGAGAACCCCGACACACAGAAAATCATGTCCGACAAACAGCAACTGGAGGATGTGCTCAGGAAACTGCTGGACAACAGAGGCTATACTACAGTAAGACTCTTCTCCCAGTTCTCACACCTCACCTATTACTCTGCCAGGAAACAACTCGACGCGTGGTGCCAGGGGGAGAGTGCCAAGCTCCTAAAGACCAAGCGTGGACAGGAATACATTTACACAGCCCTGTGACTGCTCATTTCCAGAAGATTCTTACCCCTTCTAAATACTGGCTTTGTATCAACTGACTCAACGGCCTTCGTGCTGTTTTTTAAAAGACAAAAACAAAAAAATCGGGGATTTATTTGGTTATTTGCTCGTTTGTTAGTAACTTTGCACCCGCTTTTCGTGGCACCTATGCCCGAGGCGTAAGTTTAACATAAAATTTTAAAATCAAGAAACAACATGATTATTGTACCCGTAAAAGAAGGCGAGAACATCGAGAAGGCCCTCAAGAAGTTTAAGAGAAAGTTTGAAAAGACAGGTGTCGTAAAGGAACTCCGCTCACGTCAGCAGTTCGACAAGCCCTCTGTTCTCAAGCGCCTGAAGATGGAGCACGCTGTTTACGTACAGAAGCTGCGCACTAACGAAGAGTAAAAAAAGCCAAAAAATTTTGGCAGTTTGAAGAATTATTCGTAAATTCGTTGCCGAAAAGAGATGCAACGAATGAATATGACGGAAGAATTCTTGAACTACCTACGTTATGAGCGGAACCGTTCGGAACTGACGGTGCGCACTTATCGGCGAAGTCTGGAAGACTTTGAGTCGTACTTCAAAAATCGAGATTGTCAGCTCTCGTGGGAGTCGGTAGATTCGGACATCATCCGTGACTGGATGGAGAGCATGATGGATAAAGGCGACATGGCATCAACGGTGAATAACTGTTTGAGTGCCGTGCGTTCCTTTTTTCGTTTTGCTTTAGCCCGACATATGGTGGAAAAGGATCCTGCCTATGCCATCAAAGGTCCCAAGAAGCAGAAACCGCTGCCTCAGTTTGTGCGAGAGGAGGAAATGAACCGTCTGATAGATATTCCCGAGATGTGGGGTGATCATTATAAAGATGTACGTGCGCGTACTATTATTATATTATTCTATGAGACGGGCATCCGTTTGGCGGAGCTGATCGGACTGGATGATAAGGATATTGACTTTGCTACACACCAGTTGAAGGTAACGGGAAAGCGTAATAAACAGCGGATAGTTCCCTTCGGAACGGAGCTGGAACGTGAGCTCAGACAATATCAGGAAAGACGCAATCGGGAGGTGCTGGACAGCAAGAGTACTGCATTTTTCCTGAATGACAAAGGAGAGCGGATGGCTCGCCACCAGGTGGAGACCATCGTCAAGAAGCATCTGTCGATGGTGACAACACTGAAGAAACGTTCGCCTCACGTACTCCGGCATTCCTTTGCTACGGCGATGCTGAACAATGGGGCAGGGTTGGAGAGTGTTCGGAAGCTGCTAGGCCATGAGAGTGTGGCTACGACCGAGATCTACACCCATACGACATTTGAGCAACTGAAAAAAGTATATGAGAATGCCCACCCAAGGGCTTAACCTTATTTATTTACCCTTTAAAAAAACAGGAGGTAACTATGGAAATTAAGATTCAGTCAATTCACTTTGACGCAACTGAGAAACTGCAGGCGTTCATCGAGAAGAAAGTCGCCAAGTTGGAAAAAGCTTTTGAAGACATTCAGAAGGTAGAGGTGCAGTGCAAGGTTGTCAAGCCTGCCACAGCACAAAATAAGGAGGTCAGTCTGAGTGTGACCGTGCCTGGAACGACACTCTTCGTCGAGAAGGTGAGCGATACATTTGAGGAAAGCACCGACCTTTGTGTGGATTCCATGAAGGTTCAACTGCAGAAATTTAAGGAAAAATTGCGCAATAGATAAAAAAAACCTCGAAAAGTTTTGGTAATTCGAAAATAATGCCTACCTTTGCATCCGCTTTCCGACATTCAGACTCCAATCGGGGAGCGGATGCTTAAATGCCTCTTTAGCTCAGTTGGCCAGAGCACGTGATTTGTAATCTCGGGGTCGTTGGTTCGAATCCGACAAGAGGCTCGGATAGGCGAAAGCTAAGATGAGGCAAAAACATTGAGGGTGGTTTCCAGAGCGGCCAAATGGGGCAGACTGTAAATCTGTTGTCTTTCGACTTCGGTGGTTCGAATCCATCACCACCCACTTCC
>CAJODF010000096.1 GCA_905233555.1 uncultured Prevotella sp.
TTCTCTATGAGGGATAAAGTGGCTGAACGTTTGTCGGGACTTGAAAATGCTCTGTTGATATAGGGCATTCTCATTGTGGGCTGCACTCTGTTCATTGCTGTTGAGCAATAACTTGTTTTGTCTCTGGGTTACAGGATTAAGGATATTTCCCTGTACCTTTACATGAAGTACACTCATATTGTCCGTCGGGTGACTTGCCGACGCCACGACATGCGGGGCATTTACCTTCTTTTTTTAGTTTTTCTTGCTCCTTGACAGTCTGTTTGCTGTTTGTGATCACACTAGATGTTCCCTTTCCACTCAGTCCTATTTGTGTATCAGTGACGGTGGGTGCAAGCACCTCACCGACAAAGGAGCCACATGACGACAAGAAGATGGTTAGAAAGGGTGTCATCAACTTGATAGTTGTAAACCTGTGTGTCATTTGCCGACGCAAAAATGAGTAAAGATATTTTCAAGTACTTCGTTGGTAGTGATTTGGCCTTTGCCTGTGATTTCTGCGAGGTCGGAGAGTACCAAGCGGAGGTCTTCGGCAAGGAGGTCGCCACTCGCGCTGGAGGTGTTGAGTCCGCTGAGAACTCGGCTCAGATTTTGTTGGGCATGGAGGAGTGATTCATAGTGACGGGCATTGGTGATGATGACGTCAGAATCAGTAATGGAGGGAATGTTGGCCGCTTCGAAAATGGCTTTTTCGAGTTGGTCGAGTCCAATTCCTGATTTTGCGGAGATTTTGACGTGTGTATATTTATGCAAGTCGCTATTTGGGGCGATTGTGATTTCTTGCTTATCGATTTTGTTTTGTATGATAATCAGTGACTTACCTTTTGCTTCTTCAAGTATCGATTGAATATCTTCTGGGGTGGGTTCGGCATCTATCAGCCATAGCACGATGCGGGCTTTATGCATGGCTTGAAAGGTACGTTGGATGCCGATTTGCTCAACCTTGTCGACTGTTTGGCGTATGCCAGCAGTATCGATAAAGCGGAAGGTGACGCCTTGGATGTCGATGGTGTCTTCGATGGTGTCGCGCGTGGTGCCATGTATGTCGGAGACAATGGCTCGCTCGTCCTTGAGCAATGCGTTAAGCAGTGTCGACTTACCCACATTGGTCTTACCGACAATAGCTACTGGGATGCCCTGTTTGATGGCTTGTCCAATCTCAAAGGAGTGTGCCAACTGAGTGATTTGTTTGTTGATTTTATTCGCTAAATCTTTGAGTTCTTTGCGGTCGGCAAATTCCAGGTCTTCGTGGTCGGAGAAGTCGAGTTCGAGTTCCAACAGCGAGGTGAGTTTCAAAAGTTGTTCGCGCAACTTGTCAAGTTCGGAAGAGATTCCGCCACGCAATTGTGACATAGCCAGTTGGTGGGTTGCTTGGTTGGATGAGGCTATCAGGTCGGCTACGGCTTCTGCCTGCGAAAGGTCCATCTTGCCGTTCAGATAGGCGCGCTGTGTATATTCACCAGGATTGGCCATCCGGCAACCATTGGCCATCAGGAGTTCTAACACCTTATTTAATATATAGCGCGAGCCATGACAGGAAATTTCTGCGCTGTCTTCGCCAGTATAGCTGTGCGGGGCGCGAAAGACGCTTACCAGCACCTCGTCAATATTGCCAATGTGACCGTAGTGGATGGAGTTTGGACTGACATGGGTCAAATCTTTGGAGAAAACACGAGAAAGAATCTCAAGAGAATGTTCTCCTGAGATTCTGATGATTCCTAATGCGCCACCAGGAGCGGTGGCTAATGCGCAAATCGTATCGTTCATCAAATGCGGTCGAGTACTTTCTGGATGAGCGTATCGATGGAATTCTTGTATTCGGTGTTCATCTTCTGCGCATAACGGTTGGCGATGACCATACAGCAGGTCATGGCGCGATGGCCTAACAGTGAGGAAAGACCTGCCAGTGCTGATGACTCCATCTCGAAATTGCAAATCTTCATGCCTTCGTATTCGAACGACTCAATTTTCTGATTCTGTTCTGGGTCAGCAATATCAGCACGCAGCTGGCGACCCTGCGGACCATAGAAACCACCGCAAGCAACGGTGTAGCCGCGAACCATATCGTCGCAAGCAATCTGTTCAATCAGGTCGGCATCAGCCACAGCAACGTAGGGCGCTCCCTTGATGGGGTCCCACTGCATGTGCTCCTTGAAGGCCTTCTCCATGGGGATGTCGCAAACGACGTTGCGTCCGGCATAATAGTTCAGCAGGCCATCGAAGCCGATGCTCTTCACCGAGGCAACGAAACAGCCGGTAGGGGTGAAGGGCTGCAAACCGCCACAGGTGCCGATGCGTACCATCGTCAGCGTGCGATGCTCGTCGTTCTCCGTACGCGTGGCATAGTCGATATTAGCCAGCGTATCAAGTTCGTTGACCACAATGTCGATGTTGTCGCAACCGATGCCGTGCGACTGGCAAGTGATGCGCTTGCCTTTATACGTACCGGTGATGGTATGGAACTCGCGACTCGATACCTCACACTCCTGTGTGTCGAAATGGGCTGCCACAGTATTGACACGGGCTGGGTCGCCTACGAGGATAATCTTGTCTGCCAGCTGTTCGGGCTTCAGATGCAGGTGAAAACAAGAGCCGTCCTGATTGATAATGAGCTCTGATTCTGGAAAAGTTCTCTTTGCCATAGTATTACTCCTTATAATTTAGTTGATAAGGCAAAGATACGAATAAATAATTGATAATGGATAATTGACAATTGACAATTAATGATATTTAATATTCTATCAGCTTTTTGTCTGCCTCTAATGCGTTCCAGATGCTTTGACGAGCCTCTGGATTCAACTGTTGCATCTGTCGGAACAGGTCGACGATGGCTGTGCGGTTGGTCTCGTGTTCGTAAGGGCACTGCTTGAGTTGTTTTTCATAGTGATGCTCAGAGGCATATTGTCGGATATCGGCTTCCTGACAAAGAGCCAGCGGACGGATAATGGTGAGGGGCATTTTGAGCATACGAAGCTTAACGGGCATGGTAGAGAGATGGCCTTGGAAGGTGAGGTTCATCAGTGCGGTATGGATGATGTCGTCCTGATGATGGCCTAGGGCTATCTTGGTGCAGCCTAACTCTTGCGCCAGATTGAACAGTTGTTTGCGACGTTGCCAGGAGCAGAGGAAGCAAGCAGGCTTTTCTTTTAGATGAGAACTGAGAGATGAGAAGTGAGAGGTATGATTACTTTGGAAGGACGTGGTTATTACATGTAGGGGGATGTCATGTTCATCGCAAAACGATTGGAGATAGGTGGTATCTGTTTCGTAATGGATATTCTCCATGCGGACATGAAGGGCTGAGACGCGGAAGTGGGGGACATGAACCTTAGAACGGCGAGCCAGCAGTTCGGTCAGAAGGAGCGAGTCTTTGCCACCTGACAAGCCGACGAGGATGTGGTCGTCCTCGTCGATTAGTTGGTATTGTCCCAACGCCTTGTTGAAAGTCTTCCAAAGTCGTTCGTCAAGCGTCATTTATTTCATAAAAACTAAATAAACGGCACATATGATGAGAACAAAAGCTAGAATATGATTCCAGTGCAGATGGGTGCCTTGGAACAAGATGTTGGCAATCACGCAGAAGACGGCCAGCGAGATACACTCCTGGATGACCTTCAGCTGAATGAGGTTGAAGGGACCACCGTTCTCGACGAATCCAATTCGATTGGCAGGAACCTGGCAGCAATACTCGAAGAAGGCTATCATCCACGAAAAAGCAATGACACCGATGAGTGGCCAATTGCTCGACGTGCCCGTCTCCTGTAATTTTAAATGCCCATACCAAGCGAGCGTCATGAAGACGTTGCTTAGTATGAGCAATATGATGGTATAAAGACCGTTCATTTCTTCTGCAGATATTCATCCATGTGCTGAGCAGCACGACGACCATCACCCATAGCGAGAATAACAGTAGCACCACCGCGTACGATGTCACCACCAGCAAAAATCTCAGCACGAGCCGACTGCATGCCCTCGCTGACTACGATGGTATTCTTGCGACCCAGCTCCAATCCCTCGATAGACTTGGGAACAAGTGGGTTGGGAGATACACCAACAGCCACGATAACCTGATCGACATCGAGAGTTACGGTCTTGCCCTCAACGGGAACAGGACTGCGGCGACCTGAAGCATCAGGCTCACCTAGTTCCATCACCTGCAGAACAGCAGCCTTGACGGCACCATTCTCGTCAGCAATATACTCGATAGGATTGTGGAGCGTCAGGAAGTCGATACCTTCCTCCTTGGCGTGCTTCACCTCCTCCAGACGAGCAGGCATCTCCTGTTCCGAACGACGGTAGACGAGTGTTACTTTGCCACCCAGACGCTTGGCTGTACGACAAGAGTCCATAGCGGTATTACCACCACCTACGACAAGCACGTTCTTACCCAGGTTGATAGGAGTATCGGTAGTCGGATTAGCAGCGTCCATCAGGTTGACACGTGTCAGATACTCGTTCGACGACATGATGTTGATGGCGTTCTCGCCAGGGATACCCATGAAGTTAGGCAGACCGGCACCAGAGCCAACGAAGATGCCCTTGAAGCCTTGTGCCTCCAGTTGTTCTACGCTGATGGTCTTACCTACGATGACGTC
>CAJODF010000097.1 GCA_905233555.1 uncultured Prevotella sp.
AAGTACCTTTAAGATTTGTGCGCTCTGAAAGAAAGACAAATAAAGCCACAACCAACAAAGAGACATACGCAGGATGTGTATAAATCGTAAAAATGCGACTGTATAACGGAACATCCGTCGTGTTATTGGCTATCTTTTCCAAATAGAGGGCTTTATCTATTCCCAGATAATCACCCACGACTGGCAAGGAAATCATCGCCAGAGTCATAAGTGTGTTTGAATAGGACAACATATTTACAACAAATGCAATCAGATGACTATGACAGACCATAAATGTACAAACCAACAAGAAACCAAGAAGAGTACCTAATACCGACAATACGGCTATTTTCTTAATTCTTTCCCGATGGTCTGTTAATATTAGGTAAGCCAACAAAAGAAGAATATACAAACAAACAACCGCCTGTATCCCAGACGCAAGAAGAAGGACTGAAAGAAAGACAATAGGCCATTTATTCCTCTGGCTGATCATCTCACTGATGGCAAACACCAGGATAGCCGCACCCAACAGATCGGGCCTGCCATTGCTATACATATACATCATATCGTCAGTACACCATAATAGCATGACAAGAATGCCCACCTGCATCAGCGACATTTTTAGTCCCAGATGTCGGCATATCCTTAAAAGCCCCCATCCGATTGACATCGTTATGATTAAATTCAAGGAACGGCAGGCTATCAGGTTTGTCCCGAAAATGTTCATCCATAACGCCATCACCATAGAGTATAATGGTGGGTACAGCAAGAAAGGGTCTTGCCTGGCTACGGAATACCAAGCAAAGGTGGTCCACCCCATTCCTTTGACATAATGCATCGGCGTATCCATAAACATCACCCAAATATGTCAGGCACGAGATGGCCAAGCCCATCATCATAAATGAGAGGCAGCAATAGAGCATCGTCTGTTTCATGCAAAGCGTTATAGTCGGTTCTTCTCTGCATTACCGGCACCTGTGCCCTTGTACTTGGATGGAGTGACATTAAAGCGGTAGCGCAGGGAGAGATTGATGTTGCGCGAGTCGTTGTCCTCCATCTTCTGGAACATCATACGGTTGCTGTAAAATGTGAAGCGGTTGATGCCGCCGTTGAAGAGGTCATTGCCTGAGAGTTTGATGTTTAGCCGACGCTTGAAGAAGTCCTTGCTGACACTAAGTGAAAGCATCGCGTTGGTACAGTTATAACAGACATTCGCGCCAGTATCGCCGTGGGTGTGCATATTGAAGTCGGCCTGCAACAGCCAGTCGTGGGGCAGCGCGATGATGTTACCCAGTTGCAAGGAGAGCATCGGGCGGTTGAAACTCTTCTGCTCGCCCATGAACTCTGACTTGAACCACGGCTTCATCAGTGAGACATTGTACTGTGGCGTCCACGTGACTTCGTGAGCCAATTTGATGTTCTTCTGCGCCCCCAAGGTAACGGTGAGCCAATCGGCGTGGTCGTAGTTCTTATAGGTGACGAAGTTCACCCTCTCATACCCAGGCAGACTATCTGCCGTATCGAGGATCGGATCGACGCAATGGGCAAAATTCATCGTCAGATAGAGCCATTTCCACATAACCGTCGCGTTCAGGTTGTGGTATTTGATGGGTTTCAGATAGGGGTTGCCCGTTTGCAGGTTCAGCCGGTTCTCGTAAGTGACATCGCTGCTCAACTGCCAGTAGGACGGTCGTGTGGTTCGTTTGGCATAACTAAGAGACAACTGGAATTGTTTGAGGGATGTGGAGGCCGATACCGACGGGAAGAGATTGTCGTAGATACGGCATTGCTCATCTCGACGGATGCCGTCAACAAAATATTCCGACTCCACGTGTTCATAGCGCAGCCCTGCCGACAGTTGGATGCGGCCCAATCGCTGGCGCACTTCCACGAAGGGAGAGACGGCCTGCTCGTGCTGCTCGTTGTTACTGTTGTCGATGTATCCCTCGGGGTTCTCGAACCTGCTTTTCCATCGGGTGTTGGTATATTCCTCGCCCACCTCTATCTGTCCTTTCCACAGCGGATGACTCACGATGAGTTTCTCGGCAAGCAGGTTACTGCGCGTGAGGCTTTCGGTGTTCACGTCACGGTCCAAGTCCTTCTCGCTCAGTTCCTGCTGCTGGTTCCGGTTGCGCTGCTTACGGAAAGTGTAATCTCCATTAAAGTCAATGTTGAACTGCCCCACCATACCCGTGTAGTAAAGGTTCACCTGGTGGTTTGGCACGCCCTCGGCTCTCCTGACACCACTGTTCTGCAAGTGGTCATAATCGAAACGGTCGTATTTTATGTCATCGTCATATTCACTCCAAGTCTTCACATAGTCATAGGTGTTCTGGTAAAATCCGCCGAAGGAGTTGTTGTCATTGAGTTGGTAGTTAAATCCCACCCGCCCCTCGAAGTAGGGATTGCGCATATTGTTCTTCTGGCGGTTGGTGATGACCCACAACGTATCGGCAAAGATAGTCTGTTCGAACTCGCCACTCCTGCATCTTTTATTATAGGCTCCGAAGAGGTTGGCAAACAGTTCCAGGCCCCCGGTGCGGTAGGTCAGGTTGATGCGTTCATTGTTGGCATAGCCGCGACCCTTGCGGCTCCACGAGGTCAGTTCCACGCCGAGGCCCTCGCCTGCAACCCGCTTGGTACGGATGATGATGACGGCATTGACCGTCGCATCGTAGCGGGCACCGGGGTTCTGAATCACCTCCACGTTCTTGATGTTGTCCGACTGCACATTCCTCAATTCCTGCAAGTCCGTCAACTTGCGGTTGTTCAGGTAGATCAACGGCACCCCTTTGCCTAATATCTCAAAACCATCTCCTTTCTTCGAAATGGTCGGCACACGCGAGAGCACATCTTCTGCCGTGCCCAGTCGTTCCATCACCGTACCTTCTACGTTCATAATCAGTGAGTTTCCCTGCAACTGCACCTTGGGGCGCTCACCTGTCACAACAACGCCGTTGATGGTCTGTGCCTCCGGCTTTATCTGAACAACTCCGACCTGTTCGTTGCTGCACAAACGATAGGCGGTCTTGTATCCTACGTAGGAAATTCGGACGAGGACGGACTTTTGTTCACAGGGGATGACGAAGAGACCTGCCTCGTTACTCACACCTCCACCGATAAGAGAGGAATCGGATGGATGAAGCAGGTAAACATTGGCGTATGCAACGGGCTGGCCTACTTCGTCAATGATGGTGCCTTTGTAGCGGGTAGCGGTCTTCTGCGGACACTCTACGGTAATTTCTTTGCCATCCACCGTCATACGGACAGGATAGAAACCAATCATCTGCTGGATGGCATCAGGAATGGTCTTGCGATGTATTGAGGTGGTGATGCGAAAGTCCTCCAGTTCATTGTAGAGGAAGTTAATTTCGTAGTCAGTTGCTTCGGTGTTCAACTGACGCAGTGCCTCGCTGAGCGACACATTATTATATTGACGCGTGATATGATGCTGGGCTGTTGCTGTCGTAATAGCAAACAGAAACAGCAGTATTGATGTGGAATATCTCATAACTTACTCTACAATAATCATGTTATCTTCGAGTCTTATATCCAGACTTTCAAAGCGGTTTAACTTCTCTATGGCATGGTCAAGGCCATCGTCTGGTTTCCATACGTAGTGGAAACGGAGTTGGCGGGCTGCTTTGTTTTGGAACGAAACGTCAACCTGATAGTAGGCGGCTATCTGTGGAAGAATCTTCTCCAACGGCACATTGTCGAATACAACAGGCTGCATGGTAGCCACTGTGTCTGCCTTTACTACCTCTGCGGGCAACTTCTGTTGATGCGAATCTGTTATTTGCATCTCCTGTGTTGGGGATTTGAGATCCCCTCCAACGGCATGACGTACAATATGGACAGCGGCAAAGGCAATGCCTAAAGCAAAGACAACACCGATAAACGTCGCAGCCATCTTACGGAACTGCATAATAGAGTATCGAGAATGATCCTGCGTAGTGTCCTCGTCTGCGATGAATTTCTCCCATTCTCTTTCCACGTCAGGCTCTTCGCTTTGTAGTTCCTCATTTCTGAAAGCCCGTTTTGCAAAGGCCATCTGCTCCAGCAACTCATGCGTCTCTGGGTCGCTAAGAGTCTGTAGCCATTGTTCGTCGGTCACGTGCTCCGGGTGTTCCTGTAATTCCAAGAACTTCTCAATTAGTTGTCGATCTGTCATCATATTGCTTGATTTTTTGATATGAAATAAACTCTGACTTTCTCTATAGACTCACGCAAATGGTTGTGGACTGTCATACGACTGATGCCCAGCGCGTCGGCTACTTCCTGACAGGTCATCTCACGCAGATAGCGAAGCCGGAATATCTGTTGACTTAGTGGAGGCAGATGTTCTTCCACATACTGCATCAATTCCGACATTCGCAACTGTTCACCGTTAATTATCGTTGGCTCTGTAGCCTCTTCTGACAGCAGGTGCAGGAACCGCTCACGTACCTGTTTCTGCTTCATTACGTTACGGCACTGATTGCGTACGCCCATCAGCAGATAGGCATCAGCGGTATCCAGGCGTAACGTAACGTTACTGGCTATCAGCCGCGAAAACACCTCGCTCACCACGTCCTTGCTCTCGTCCTCGTCGTAGAGGATGGAAGCCGCCAGACGGTACATCCGCGTGTAGTGCGTCTTGAAGAGTTTTTCAATTTCTTGCTCTGTCATACATTAATAATACAACTCAGAGCGGTAGAGTGTAAAGCAAAAGAATGACTTTTTCCATATTTGTTTGGCAAAATTACGGAAAACGGCACAAAAAAGCCCTCGACAAATCCCTGAAATCGGATGCCGAGGGTGAATGTCTGAAAGTAGTTTCAGAGTTTTGCTATTGCCGGACGCGGAAAGTGATGTCTTTGCGAACCTTGGAGAGCATCTGCGGGGTGATGCAGAGGAATGAGGAGATGGCATTAAGGGGGAGGTGCTCCACGATGCCGGGACAACGGTGGAGAAGCAGTTCGTAGCGTTCGCGGGCTGTGGCGCGGTGGAAGTCGAGGTAGCGGGCACGGGCCTGACTCAGCAGATGATCACTGATGATACCGCGCAACTCCATCATCTCTTTGTTCTGACGGAAAAGACTCATCAACTGTTCACCGCTGACCATTAACACACGGCTTGGCAGCATCGCCTCGATGGTGGTCTGCGACGGGCTTCCGTCAAGACAGGCAGGATAGTCACCCACGAACTCGCCAGCGAAGGAGAACCACGTGATGTGTTCCCTGTCGTCACTGAGGCCTCGCGTCACGTACTTGAAGCAGCCTTCAGCCACGAAGCCGAACCACTGAGCCGGATCGCCCTCGCATTCCATCCATTCGCCCTTTTGATACTCCACGCTCTGTCCCTCCGAAGTTGCGTAACAGTTCCAAATCAATACTGTTTATTCCGAATTTCTGTTCCATCTATCCTGCTTATGTTCGTCCATTATTTATACGACATTATCGCAGAAATATTTCCTTCCTGATACTTAATAATCGCTAATATTCTAATTCTTTAACCTACATTTTTAGTCGTTAAGTATTAAACGATTGCCCAGAATAGAAGGATGGCGATGAATATACCGTTATTTGCTCTCTAAAATGCCTGTTTCTGTATCCCGATGGTTCATGGTGCGATGAATATCACGATACTTACGTCCAGATGACAGATGCCACGTGATATTAAGGGTCAGCATATTGCCGAAGTCGCGGCTATGCTGTGCGACCTCCTTGTGGATATAGCGGCTAAGCACCTCCGTTTTATTGGTGAGTGGACGGGTGCAGAAGGGGTGCTGGGCATAGAGGGAAAGAGTGATGTTCTTCATTTGATACGAAGCCGTAAGATACCATGCCGCAGCCTGATGGCCCCGATGCTCACCCTCCATGAAGTTCCAACCATTATCCGCGTAGGCTGTCAGCGTCCACTTTCCGAGGTAGGCTTCTATGCTGGCACCGCCATTAAATGCCGTATAGGTATGGCGATAGTCATCTGTAAAGTTGAAAAAACGGTAGATGCCTCCATAGAGGGTGATGGAAAGATGCCCCAGCGGTTGTAACTTTGGATGAAGAAGAAATTGCACTCGTTGCCGGCGTTGGTCTGTGTCTGATAGAAATGTCCGTCCTTACGGGTATATTTCTCCATGTTACAATTGGCATTCAGTCGCCAATAGCCCTGCAACTCGCTCATCATCCGAGGCCTGGAGTATGTCAGGCGGAGATTGTGCGAAGTGACACGATTGGGAGTAATCTCCGGATTGCCCACTAATGTCTCCATCGCATTCTGCTTGATACTCACATCACTGACGAGTGCGATCTGCGATACGTGCTGCGACACCTCGAAGTCGTATTTCACTTTCAGGTTCCTGACCAGTGGATAGGCGAGCGTCACCTTAGGACGGAACAACAGGAAGCGGTCATTCCATTCCGCCTGCCGATAATAGCGTGTACTGATACCCAAGCCGCCCATATAACCAAGTTTGCCAAGATGTCCTTTCATCTGCCCAAAGAAGTAGAACAAAGATGAACGTATAGCATTTGTGGCTTCGGCATCACCCGAATACACATTGTCAATATACTTCTGTCCATACTGAGTACCCAAGGAGAGCGTGAAGGGTTTCAGACGATTCTCATAGATCGCCTCCGTCCAAAGGGAGTACGTATTTCCTTTCACGTCATAGGCATAGTTGCCTTCCTCGTTGTGCTCAGTATGGCTGTCGGTTTTGATATAGGTGCCTACGGCATTCGCGGTCAACGACTGATGACCCGCAAAGTCACGATGGAAGTATAGGTCGAGCGTGGGCGAGGATGTCCGCGAAGAAGAATGGTCTTCGTAGCCTTCAAACCTTGTCCATGTGCGATCGGGCTGAATATCGCGACGGGCAGAGAGTTTCGATTGGAACACATAGTTCGAGTCACTGAGGCTGTAGGTCAACTGGAGATTATGATCCAGACTCTTATTTTGCCCGTCCAACTGCTGGCGTAACAAATTGTATTCCTCCGCTGATTCCAGTTTGTAGGTAGCCTTTTCTTCATATTCCTCTCCCTTGAAATTCTGATAGCCCAACGAGTAGTTCACTCCGAACTCGCTCTTACCATAGTTGAATTTTCCATAGACGGTCTCATCACCATTGACGGCAGTGAGCGTATTCGTCAAGTCTGCCCCGATGTCATAGCCACTGATGGGATGCTTTACTTTGATATTGATGACGTATGCTATTCCCTCACCATATCTTACTCCGGGATTGTCGATATAGTCGATATGCTGCACCGCCTTCATGTCGAGTGCCAGCAAATCCTCCTTGGAAGCGATGACGTCATTGATGCGTACCTGCACGCTGCCAAGGTTTGAAAGTGCAGTGACGGTATGCATGACGGGGTCGATACGCAGATGTGGCAGCGTCAGTTTCGACAACAGTGAGTAGCCGTTCGTTGAACTTTCCAGTTGTTGTCGTGTGGGATAGATGGTCTGCCCGTCCACTCGCTGTACCACCTTAGATCCCTGCACGATTACTTCCTGTAGTTTCTCACCTTCCTTAATGTTCCCCGCCACGGAGTCATTTGCTATCACCGTGGTCTCACTCTGTGCCTGTGTTGTTGCAGTCAAGAGGCAAACCATTGTAAATAAGATCAGTCTATTCATTGTCTTTTTTGTTTTGCGTCTGCAAAGGTACTATCATTTACACCAGACAAACAAATTTTTTCCCTGACATTTGTCTGACATTTGC
>CAJODF010000098.1 GCA_905233555.1 uncultured Prevotella sp.
GAACGGAAGGGACTGTCGACAAAGTGCTCTGTCAGTTCCTCGAACGACATCTGTTTCTCGGGTGTGCCCAGACTCTTGTAGATTGTGCAGGTCTTGTCGGCAAGCGATGTGCGGAAAAAGCGCATGTCGCAGGTGTCCATCAAGTATTGTAGTTCTGTCTCGTACTGTTGTATCTCCTCCTTGGCGCGCTGCATCTCCAAATCATTCTGTTTGTTCAGCAAAGCGAGTTTGCGCTCCTGGGTGATGTCGCGGATGGAGCACGAGATATAGAAGAGGTCGCCGTTCTCGTCGTAGATGGGATGGGTACGCAATTCCGTGAAGCAGTTCACGCCCCGTTCGATGATGACGCTCTTGGTACAGAAATAAAGGTCTTCCACTTGGTTGTGGGTAAGCAGATTGCGGAAGGTCGGCAGGTCATAGAGAAAGGTACCGAAGTAGTAGGGATCGTCTTCCGACTGGAACTTCAAAATCTCTCGCATCTTGCGATTGGCATTCATCAGTTTGCCCTCCTTGTCATATAAGGCCAGTCCCACGATGCTCTGCTCGAACATTTTCTTATATTTGTCAGTGAGTTCATCCTTCTCTGACTCTTTCTGGATATATTCCGTTTCATCGGTGAGGGTACAGAACAGGTTGGTGGGGTTCTTGTCCTTATCGTGACTATACTCCGCTACGCCATGGTCTCTCATATAGTGCCAATCTCCCAGATGCTGGTGCCCGCTCATATCCCAGCGGAACAGACAGGTACCTGTCGATTTCCCTTCCTTCACCATCCTTAAAATAAAGTTTCTGTAGATGGCCCTGTCGTCAGGGTGTATTATCTCGAAACTCTCCTCATAGCCCATTCCCTCTTCGGGAAACAGGTTGCCGTGCAGGTTGATGGCATGCCTCTTTTGCACATCGAGTTTCAGCACATAGTTTTTGCTGAGGTCGAGGGTGTGCTGCATAATGGTCGATATCTCTTTTGCCTTCCTCGCGCGCTTTCTGATGCGGAGAATGCTGATGCGGTTGATGCCGACGGTGGCCAGAAAAGCAATCAGCATCACAAACAAGAGCACCACGTAGATGGCGTCTTGTGCCGTGATGGCCATTCCTGATATGTTAACTCCCAATCCCATTTCTCACTTTTCAACTTTCTTCTCCATTTTTTTCATCTCACAGGGTAAGATGATGTAGGCCGTAGTGCCTTTACCCTCTCCCGATTGAATTTCGATGGACCCCCCCATCTGTTCTACGAGTTCCTTGATAATAGGCATTTCAAGCCCCGTGTCGTATTGGTTGATCGACTCGTTCTTGGTGAACCGGTCGAAGAGATGACTCAGTTGCTTTGTGGGTATACCCTTGCTGGTGTCTTCTATGGAGATGCTGAGTTCACCATGACGGTATTCGTATTTGGCGCGAATGGTTCCTTCGGTGGTGTTCCGTGCGGCATGCTCGCATAACTTCTGGATGACATCGCACAGATTTTTCTCGTCGATCCTGACTATGAGGCTGCTGTATGGATTCTCTGCGGATACGGTGACTCCCGGGTTCAGCATGCTCCATCCCATGTAGCAGTAGCCTTCGAACAGGGCGGCAAAGTCGGTATCCTTGTAGTTGAATTCCACCATTCTGGCATCGAGTTTCGAGATGAAGAGGATATCGTTGACGAGTTTTAGGAGGCGGCCTGTGTTGCGCTTGATCTCTTCGGCAAAGACCGGCTCATCGGCCTCGTCGTGGGGCGCATTATAGAGTCCTGCGAAGCCTACTACAGTATTCAGGGGCGTACGGATCTCGTAACTCATGTTGGTGAGGAAGGTGTCCTTCAGGCTTTCTGTTTCCTGGGCTTTCTCCGTCTCCTCGCGTAGGCGGGCCTCGGTGTAGATGGCCTCCGTGTCGTTGCGGCACAATCCGAAGTAGTGGGTAATGGTACCTTCCTCGTTTGTCACTGGTACGGTACTGAATGTCATATGGATGCGCCGTTTCTGCTCGTCGCGGAAGATGGTGTGGAAGGTGGTGGTAAAGGCTTGCTGTCGACGATGATCCATCCGGAGGAACAGACCTCTGAGTCTTCTGCGGTCCGTCTGGTCAATGAGGGATGCGCAGCGAATCTGTGAAAGACTGTACTGTACCTTGTTCAGGTCGCTGGATATATCTAATTGGTGCGTGTTGGGGTAGTAGTGGAAGATGCGTACGCCACTGGCACGGAGCGTATAGTTGATATTGGTGATATAGGTTTCTATCTCCTTGGTGGTCTTCATCAGCAGTTTTCTGTTCTCCTGCTGACGGTGGTGGGACTGTACCATCTCTGTGATGTTCCGGCCTGCGGCAATGACACCGTGCAGGCTGCCTCGCTCATCGCGGAGGGTACTGAGCGTCGCTTCATAGTAGAATTTTCCGCCAACGGTCAGTTCGGGGATGCGCACGTCCGTCTGCTTGGTCTCGTCGATGTCTGTAATACTCGACAGGACGGTATGCTCTAAATGTTCTAAATCGATGTCTCGGTACGAGGGGATATCCCTGATATTCACTTTCCGCTTGAGCAGGGCTTCGCGGTCTTTCACGCCGAAACTCTCCAGGGCCGTGTCGTTGATATCTGTCAGGATACCTTCTTCATTATAGAAGATCATGTCGATGAGGGAGGAGTCGAACACGGTATGGTAGCGGAGTGCCAGACGGTGACTCTCTTCCTGCCTTTCCACATCCTCTGTGGTGTCACGCTGGATGCCAAGGAGTACCTGCGGGGCGCCTTGCCTGTCTCTACTAAGCACGGACACATGGACCTCGTAGGTGGGGGTGGTTTCCCCTTCTTCCTCCCTGCCGCTGACCACGATGGTGCCTGCCTCTTTCTCTCTGCGGATGATGGCATCGGTCAGTTGCCGTAGTTTGTTGACATCGTCGTGGTTAAAGAACTGTGCGAAGTCGAGTGGGGTGTATTCCTTGCTGGTGTTGCCTTCCTGCAGCACCACGAAGATCTGTTTCATGGTGTCGAAGGTCCATACCTGCGTCTTGTTCGAGTTGAGCACCAGTGCCAATTGGGTGTTCATCTGACTGGTACGGGTAATGATGTCTTTCTCACGCCGATAGTAGATCCGGTTGTAGATGATCAGGACAATGATGGCAATGACGAGCACAGCCAACAAGCACAGGGCAATATGTGGAAAGTCCATGATCATTTAATTGAATAGAGCATACATTTGGCAAAGATACACAAAAGAGTTCTAACCGCCAAATATTTTAGCCTAAAATCTGTGTAAGAGGTCTATTTTAGCCAAAACGGATAAAAAAATATACGAAAAATTTGGCGGATTCAAGGAAAAGTGCTACTTTTGTCATCAGATAATTCTAACAACGAAAGATTTATGATAGACGTAAAAGAAACATTAAAGAAAAGTGAAGAGAGAATGGAAATGGCAGCCATGTTCTTGGAAGAGGAACTGAACCGCATCCGTGCCGGCCGTGCCAACGTAGCCATTCTCGACGGTGTAAGGGTGGACTCTTATGGCAGTAAAGTGCCCTTGAACCAGGTAGCAAACGTGATGGTGCCCGATCCTCGTACCATTGCCATCAAGCCTTGGGATCCCAAGGAGATTCGTAGCATCGAGAAGGCCATTATGGACTCCGATGTGGGCATCACTCCCGAGAACAATGGTGAGGTGATTCGCCTGAACATCCCCATCCCCACCGAGGAGCGCCGTCGTGAACTCACCAAGCAGTGTGCCAAGATTGCCGAAAAGGCCAAAGTCGAGGTGCGCAATGTGCGTGGCGACATCAAGGACAGGTTGAAGAAGGCCATCAAGGACGGACTCTCGGAGGACAACGAGAAGGATGCTGAGTTGGAACTCCAGAAGATCCACGACAAGTACATCAAGAAGATTGATGAACTGATTGCTGCAAAGAATAAGGAGATTATGACCGTCTGATGCGTGGCTTAGTCATTAAGAATACAGGCAGTTGGTACACCGTCCTTATGGACGATGGCCAACTGTTTGATTGTAAGGTGAAGGGTAACTTCCGCATCAAAGGCATTCGGAGCACGAACCCCGTGGCAGTGGGTGATCGTGTGATGGTGGATAATGGATGGATCACCGAGATTGAAGATCGTCGCAACTACATCATCCGTAAGAGCATCAACCTTTCCAAGCAGAGCCATATCATTGCGGCCAATGTGGATCTGGCTCTATTGGTTGTCACAGTGAACTATCCTCAGACATCCACAACCTTCATTGATCGTTTCCTTGCCTCTGCTGAGGCTTACCGTGTACCTGTGGTATTGGTCTTCAACAAGACCGACTTGCTCAATGAAGAGGAGAGACGCTACCAGAAGATGCTCGTCACCCTTTATGAAACCATCGGCTATGACTGTCGGCAGATTTCTGCTGAAAAGGGCGATGGAGTGGAAGACCTGCGTCCCCTATTGGAAGGGAAAATCACGCTGCTCAGTGGTAACAGTGGGGTGGGGAAGTCCACCCTCATCAACCATTTAGCGGAAATCTCTGATGCCCACAACACAGGTCAGCACACTACAACCTTCAGCGAGATGATCTCACTATCCGAAACCTCTGGTATCTCTGGGGAGTCTGGCTACCTCATTGACACTCCGGGCATTAAAGGCTTCGGCACCTTCGACATGGAGCCAGAGGAAATCACGAGTTATTTCAAGGAAATCTTCCGCTTTGCCAAGGACTGTCGTTTCTCTAACTGTACACACACCCATGAACCGGGCTGTGCCGTTCTTCGGGCGCTCGAAGACCACTACATCGCCCAAAGCCGCTACCAGAGTTACCTCTCCATGCTCAATGACAAGGACGACTCCAAATACCGTGAGGCATACTGAGGTTTCGCGTGTAATACCTTTTCCCGTCAGATTAAGAGCCACATATTCTTTTGTAATAGAGGATGAATTAATAAATTGGAAGCAGAATTAATACATTATAATGAAGATAGTTTTAAGAAATATTTCAATTGATGCAAAATATCGTTCATGGCGATGGGTTGCTGTAAGATATTTCTTATTTCTTGCAGTTTTACCATTTCTTATCGCTTGTTCTGGACATCACCCTAAATATATTATAGGTGTTTCGCAATGTTCAGAGGATATCTGGCGCGACAAATTGAACAACGAACTGAAGATAGGAACTTATTTCCACGATGGTGTGGAACTGCGTTTCGCCTCTGCCGATGATAGCGATGAAAAACAAATTGAGCAGATTCGCCAGTTTGTCGACGATGGCATCGACCTGTTGATTGTTGCTCCGAATCAGGTGGCTACCGTCTCACCCGCAATCGACGAAGTTTATGATAAAGGAATCCCCGTTATCGTATTTGACCGTAAGACCAATTCAGAGAAATTTACAGCATATATTGGAGCGGATAATTTCGAGATGGGAAGGCTGATGGGGGAATATATTGCTACCCGACTCAAGGGTAAAGGTCGTGTGTTGGAAATCATGGGACTGAAAGGCTCGTCGCCAGCCATCGAGCGTCATAATGGTTTTGTGAGGGCCTTGAAAGCCTATCCAGCCATCACACTTGTCGCTTCTTTGCAAGGTGACTGGACAGAAGAAAGCGCAGTTAATGCCATCAAGATCTGGCAAGACTCCGGTGGGGGAGATTTGCAGTCCCCTACATCTCGTATAGACTTTGTGTTTGGCCAGAACGACCGTATGGCCGTTGGTGCCTTAAAGGCTTTATCGTCTGAAGGCACCAAATACTGTGGTATTGACGGTCTGTCAGGTGAAGGCAATGGTATAGCCTGCGTACGAGACTCTCTACTTGAAGCATCGTATATCTATCCTACACATGGCGATGAAGTATTACAACTGGCCATGAATATCCTTGAAGGGAAACCGTATCAGAAGGATAATCCCTTGATGGCAGCCCTCGTAACAAAAGACAATGCCAATGTATTGTTGATGCAGAATGAGGAAATAGTGCGTCAAGGAAACAATCTCAACCAACTACATGAGCGTTCAGATGCCTATTTAAAACAACTTGGCAATCAGCAGATAGTGCTGGTACTGGCCATTGCATTTATCTTCCTGCTGTTGGTATTGATAATTATCATCTATCGTTACCATCTCCAGAAAGCCCGTATTGCAGAAGAACGTAACAAGATGGAGCGTGAACAGTTAGACTTCTATACTCAGGTAAGTCACGAACTTCGAACCCCGTTGACACTCATTGAGGGACCATTGTCACAGTTGGCAGAGACCAAGGATCTTCAGCAGGCAGGAGCCGAGGCATCAGGACTCTTTGCTATCATCCAGCGCAATACCCACCAACTGACACAACTTATCAACAAGATGCTAAACGTTCAAGCCACTGGCAGTATTGATGACATGACAGCAAGCATGCAAGAGTCAATCCCGTTAGAGTCACATACAAAAACAGCAGAGACAGAGCAACCACATGCCGAAGATCTGTCCACAGTGTTAATTGTTGACGACAATGCCGATATACGTGCCTATCTCCGTACCATCCTTCAAGACAGATACCAGGTGAATGAGGCTGCTGATGGGCAGCAAGGACTTGCTATTGCCAATGAGATTGTACCTGATCTGATTGTTTCTGACGTCATGATGCCCGTCATGAACGGTCTGGAATTCTGCCAGCGCGTCAAAAGCGGAACCGCCACCAGTCATATTCCTGTGATCTTGCTCACGGCCCGTGCCCTTAGTCAACATCAGATAGAAGGCTATGAGAGCGGAGCCGATGCCTATATCACCAAGCCATTCTCTGCCGATGTACTGCTTGCTCGTATCGGTAATCTCCTGAAGAGCCGTCTCGTACTGAAGAACCTGTTTGGTGTGGAGAACAGTAAAGATCATGAGAAAGCGAAAACGAGCAATACACCTCAGACAATCATTAAAGAAGACGCTTTCCTTCTTAAGTTCCGCGATTACATTGAAAAGAACTTATCCGACAGTGACCTCAGTGTGGAGACTATTGGTGCAGAACTAGGGCTCTCACGTGTACAATTATATAGAAAGATGAAAGCCCTCACAGGACAGTCGCCAGTGGAATTGCTGCGCACTGCCCGTCTGCAGAAAGGCCGTGAACTACTTCAGACGTATCGGAGATTGCTTATGAGGTTGGCTTTACCGCCCCCTCATATTTCACAAAATGCTTTAAAGACGAATTCGGAATTAGTCCTTCAGACCTGTAAGCAACTGGTCGCAGATGCTCTTCATGCCGCTGATGGAGGGATGACCGTTCTGCTTGTCGATGTCGTGTAATTCGATGAGTTGGATATTGTAGTGCTTGCAGATTTCGCGCATAGACTCGTTGATGGGTTCCCTGAGTTCAGAGTTCAGCAAGGAACAAATTCTTGCCTTGGGATAGCGCTTCTGAAGCATATCAAACAGGCAGGCGAGTGCCGGACGGAAGTTCTTGCAGTCTTCCTTGGTCCAGTCGGAATACTGGTATTCGCCCACGGGAGAGTTGGCCCAGGCATCGTTGGTGCCTCCAAACACAAAGATGATATCGGGGTTGCCCAGACTGTCAACACGCGAGATGAAGTTGTTGCGTGACGAATCCATTCTGCCGTAACCCGTGCCGCAGATGGTGGTGCCGCCCCATGAGTCGTTTTTCTCCAACTGATAGCCCTTGGCCTTGATGAACAGACTCCACCAGGTCTGATCCACCTCTTTCACATCGTTTCTGTCGTTTGGATAGAATGGCGCATAATGGGAAGGACCAACGCCTTGAAAAGTTGAATACGAGTCGCCTAGAATTGACACCTTCTTGGTCTGTGCTGATGCAGCGATGCAGACAACTGCCATCAGTGTAAGGATGATAAATTTCTTCATAATGGTAAAATTTTGCTGCAAAGATAAGCATTTTAGTTAAAAAAATCGTTCATTTCATTGCAAAAATGTTACATTGAAACAAATTTTGCACGGGATGAACGATATTTTAACCCCTGTGGAAGCACAAAGCAGTACTTTTGCAGCAGATTAAATTCACAAGAGTACTAATCAATTTAAACGATCAACAATGGAACAACTAAAGAAATTATTTCTGAGTTTGACAGTTCTGCTGACGAGTACTATAATGTACGCGCAGACGGAGATCAGTGGTACCGTGATCGACGCAACAGGCGAGACGGTTATCGGTGCCACGGTGATGGAGAAAGGTACCTCGAACGGTACGATTACCGATTTCGATGGTAACTTCAAGATTAAGGTGAAGGAGGGCGCAACGCTCGTATTCTCTTACATCGGATTCAAGACTGAAGAGTTGCCTGCCAAGAACGGTATGCAGGTGACAATGCAAGACAATGCCAAGGAATTGCAGGAAGTGGTGGTTGTAGGTTATCAGACCCAGCGTAAGGCAGACTTGACAGGTTCTGTATCTGTTGTGGAGACGAAGGAACTGAAAACCTCTTCTGACACAGACCCGATGCGAGCCCTGCAAGGTAAGGTGCCTGGCATGACCATCACCAGCAATGGTTCGCCTGTAGGTGCAGGAACCGTCAGAATTCGTGGTATCGGCTCGTTCAACTCTTCACAAGATCCTTTATTCGTTATCGACGGTGTGCCCACAACGACTAATCTGAACACACTGAACATGAACGATATCGAGTCGATGCAGGTACTGAAGGATGCTGCTTCAGCCTCTATCTACGGTAGCTCACCACCCGTAGCGGTAAGAAAGGTGACAAGGTAAAGGTGGACTTTTCGGCTAATCTGACTGCTCAGTTCTATAACAAGCAGAGCATGATGAATTTGTCGAATACGGCAGAGTATGCCACTGCCATGGCCCAGGCTGCTATGAACGATGGCTTGGACCCAGAGCAATACGCCAACAACTACGGACTGACACTGCATGCCCAAGATGGTGTGAAGATACAGGCCTATAACCCGGCAACCGGAGAAATGCAGGGCTTTACCGTGAACGGTAAGAATGGTGGCTATCTGAACGATGCCAGAACCATGCGTTTCAGTGACACTGACTGGCTGAAGGAGATCTCGCGCACAGGTTTCTCACAGAACTATGACCTGTCGATTTCTAATGCGACAGAAAAATCATCAGCCCTTTTCTCGTTCGGTTACAAGAAAAACAACGGTATTCTGAAATACACTGACTTTGAGAGTTTCTCAGGCCGTATCAACACGAGTTTCAAGGTGAACAAGATGATCACCGTGGGTGAGAATGCAACCATCACCTATTCTAATCAGGTTGACTGCCAGCCTCTGGAGAACGCACTCAAGATGGCTCCGACACTGCCCGTCTATGAGGAGGATGGCGTGACTTTCTCTGGCCCTGTAGGTGGCATGAGCGACCGTCAGAACCCTCTACGTGAACTCTATCACAACCGCGACAACCGTCTGAAGATGTGGCGTATCTTTGGTAATGCCTTTGTGAACATTCAGCCCATCAAGGGTTTGACGCTCCGTTCTAACTTCGGTCTCGACTTGTGGTCGGAGAATATTCACAGCGTGACTTACACCTGGCATTCAGATGTGGTGAACAACTCTACCCCATCAGCCAATATGGGTGCCAAGACTTCGGTTAAGTGGACCTGGTCTAACACAGCCAACTATAACTTCAACATCGGTGTTGACAACTCGTTCATCGTGTTGGGTGGTATTGAACTCCACAGGGACGTGGAAGACAGATCAAATGCCTATGCACAGATGTTTGCACTTGAGAATTACGACTATATGTATCCTGATGCCGCAACTGGCACACAGCGCGCTGGTGGTATCCAGGAAGGCTACGCCCTCGTATCCTTCTTTGGTAAGATTGACTATAACTGGAAGGACTTGCTGCTCGCTTCGTTCACTATCCGTCATGACGGTTCCAGCCGTTTCGGTGAGAACAACCGCTACGGTACCTTCCCCGCTGCTACGCTCGGTTATCGTATCTCACAGCACCTCGGACAGGATTGGATAGATGATATCAAGGTACGTGCCTCTTGGGGACAGACTGGTAACCAGGCTATCTCTAACTATGCCCGCTATGGTCTCTATGCTGCTACCTACGGTGGTGGTCGCAACGAGTCAACTGCATACGACCTCGGACTGGCAGGCAGCGGTATCTTCCCATCAGGATTCCGTGCCACACAGGCTCAGAACAACGACTTGAAGTGGGAAACCACTGAGCAGTGGAATGTCGGTCTTGACTTCCGCTTCCTGGGTAGTTCGATTTATGGTACGTTCGATACATATATTAAAAAGGTGAAAGACATGCTGATCAACCCTGCCTATCTGGGTTCGATGGGTGAAGGCGGTGCCAGTTGGTTGAACGGACCTTCCCTCCAGAACTGGGGTATGGAGTTCGCACTCGGCTATCGTCATACTACAGAATACGGTCTGTCGTACAACATTAACGGCAACCTCGACTTCTACCGTTCTAAGGTGACTTACCTGCCTGAGACAACGACTGGCTCGTATGTTCACACTGCCAAGGAAAATCTGGTAGAGTCTGGTCGTCCTTATGGTTCAATCGTAGGTTATGTTGTAGATGGCTTGTTCCAGAGCCGTGAAGAGGTTTTGGCAAGCGGTCAGGACAATGCCCGCGTGGGTGGCTTGAAATATGCTGACCTGGATGGTAACGGTATTATCAACGAGCAGGACCAGACATGGATTTTCAGTCCTGTACCTAACTTCTCTTGGGGTTTGAATATTGAATTAGGTTATAAAGACTTCGACTTCTCGATGTTCTGGCAGGGCGTTGCCGGTCAAGACGTGTACAATGATCAGAAGTTCCAGACCGACTTCTACAGTATTACCGATGCTGGTTCCAACAAGGGTAACCGCATGCTCGATGCCTGGACCACCGCTAATACAGGCAGCAGCATTCCTGCACTGACTGCCAACAATACGGGTGGTGAAAACCGCACATCTACTTACTTCGTGGAGAATGGCTCTTATGGCAAACTCCGTCAGGTACAGATTGGCTACAACCTGCCGAAGAGCATCCTCAGTAAGGTGAACATGACAAGTGCTCGCGTCTATATCTCTGGTCACAACCTCCTCACCGTGAAGAGTAGCAGTCTGACCTGTTCGGATCCTGAGAATCCCCGTTGGATGTATCCTAACAGCACCAGTATCTCGTTTGGAATCCAGACTTCGTTTTAATTAAGAGTTAAGTATTTAGAAATTAGAATTTATAGTTATGAAGACAATATATAAAGCAATATGCGCAGGTCTGATTGTTTGCGGTACGCTGACTTCTTGCAACGATTTCATCGACGTAACCCCCAAGGGCGTTATCAATGAAGACCTGGCAATGAGCCAGCCCGAAGAGATGGTGACTGCTGCATACGCCAAACTCGGCGACGACTGGTACACCTATCCGTTTAATCTCTGGCCTTACGGCGACGTATCTTCTGACGATGCCATGAAGGGCGGTTCGGGAACCACCGATACCAACTATCATCCTGTAGAGGTATGGTCGACACTGACCGCTTCAACTCCCGACCACATGGATGAACTGTGGTACCACTTCTATTGTTCAATCAGCCGTTGCAACCGTGCACTGGTATCGCTGGCCAACAGTGAGAATATGGATGCACAGACAAAGGCTATCCGTGAAGGTGAGGTTCGTTTCCTCCGTGCTCACTTCTATTTCAAGTTGGTGCAACTCTGGAATCAGGTGCCCTGGATTGATGAGGAGGTTTATAAGGTACACTCTGAGGAGCAGACCCGTAACGACGAGTTTACACACGATGAACTGATGCAGAAGATTGTGGCCGACTTCAAGGCTGCCTATGATGTGCTGCCTACAAATCAGACTCAAGGCGGACGTGCCAACAAGATTGCCGCTGCTGCCTATCTGGCCAAGTGCTACCTGACAATGGCTTGGGGTGATGGCTACGAGTCAACTACAGGTGTAAGCCACATTAACAGTCAGTATATGCAAGAAGTACTGAAGTACACCCAGGAGGTACAGAACTCTCAGTATGGATATCTGGAGGACTTTGGTGATATCTTCCTGCCTGAGTACAAGAACTCAAAGGAGAGCGTCTTCGCTGTACAGCACTCTGACTATCAGGACGACAACACCCTGTATGGTCGTGCCAACTGGAGTAATATGCTGAATGGCTGCTGGCAGATGTGGTCGTGCGGCTGGGACTTCCACAAGCCCACACAGAACCTTGTCAACGCCTTCAAGACCAAGGACGGTCTGCCCATGTTCGACGACTATAACAAGGAGATTGCCTATCCTACCAACGGTGTGCCAACAGCACAGAAGTGGGATCCCCGTTTGTTCCATACAGTAGGTATGCCTACATTCCCTTACAAATACGAGGCTCAGTACACAATGACTACCGACAACTCTCGTACACCTAATACCTATGGCTACTATGCTTCACTGAAGGAAGTGCCACAGCGTTCAAAGGGTGAGACATTCGACAATCCTTGGCAGGCATTCGCTATGAACGACTATGTGCTCCGTTATACCGATGTGATGCTGATGCGTGCTGAGGCTATGATTGAGACTGGCGACTTGGAAGGTGCCCGCACCATTATCAACGATATCCGCAACCGTGCCAAGAACTCTGTCGACAAGCACATCGGATATGCCAAGGATCAGTGCGAGATTGCACTCTATCCCGCCAATTATTTCCAGGATAAGGAAACGGCTCGTAAGTGCCTGCAGTGGGAACGCCGTCTGGAAATGGCTATGGAAGGTGGTCGCTATTTCGACCTGCGCCGTTGGGGTATTGCCTCTCAGACTTTGAATACTTTCTTTGAGAAAGAGAAAGATGTGGTTTACGAAGGTCAGACATACGCCCAGTACTACAAGGATGCCCACTATACTCCGGGCAAGAACGAGTACTTCCCTCTGCCTTATATCCAACTCTACTATGTGCCTGGTCTTTACACCCAGAACAAGGGATACAATTAAGTAGTTGAGAAGTTAAGTAGTTAAGAAGTTAAGAAGAAAATTGAATAGAATTATGAAAAAGATATCATTCATTATAATGGCGATGTTTGCCTTAGTCCTGACCGCTTGTCAGGACAAGGACATCGACCGCGAGGCAATGAAACTCAATGCTCCTGATGTGACACAGATCACAGGTCAACTCTCTGGCGATGACTACAT
>CAJODF010000099.1 GCA_905233555.1 uncultured Prevotella sp.
AATTACACTCGTACTAAGAGACAAAAAGAACGCGCTGAAGCTCTCAAACAAGACGATTGAAAGCTTCATAGAGCGCATTAAGACCGATACAAAAGATGGTGCTGTGGCACGTCGCAGGCAGGAATTGAAACTCGCTGGCGATGCTGATAGCTATGATCACGAACATCCATCGCACCTTATCTACCCCTCGGCAAAGTTCGAAAAAGATGCTAACGACAATCTGCGTATGCGTACTTTCAATGGCGTCGTAGCGCTGATTATCGGCGACCTGAACACACAGGCAGAAATCGAGACGGTAAAACAGGCAGCAAGGATTCTGCACTATACCCTTGCCGCATTCGTTGGTCCAACAGGAAATGAAGTCATCATACTCGTCAGAATCGCCAAGGCCGATGGCAGCACCATCACCGACGAAGAAGAGGCCGATGCTATCTGCCAGCAGGGACATCAGTTGGCCATGACCATCTATCAGGGCTTGCTGCCAAAGTCAATCAGTGAAGAGCCGGCCTTAGTGCGCAGCTGTTTCCGCATGCCACTCGACGCCCAGCCTTATTACAATCCCAAGGCCGTGGCCCTGCCTGTTAACGAGAAGCCTATGGCATCCCTGTCTCAGCCAGAAAAGCCTATCGTCGTTGAGGCTTCAGACGATGAGGATTCTGCAGAGATAAGTAAGGAAACACAGAAGCTGATGGACTTTCTGAACTTGCGCTATATGTTCCGCTACAACACCATTATGGGCTACACGGAGTATAAGGACAAAAGCTTTAGGTACATGGACTGGATGCCTGTTGATGATCGTGTGACAAAGGGCATGACGATAAAAGCGCGACTGAACGGCATTAACGCTTGGGATAATGATGTGAAACGTTACGTCCAGTCGGACATGATAAAGCCTTTCAACCCCATCGGCGATTACCTGTGGGAGCAGTACGACAAGTGGGACGGTAAAGACCACATCCGTAAGCTGGCCCGTACTGTGCCTACCAATAATCCGCATTGGGAGGATTGGTTCTATACGTGGTTCCTTGGAATGGTTCATCAGTGGCAGGTTTCTAACCTTGCCAAGTACGGCAATCAGGCCGTGCCGTTGCTTATTTCCAATCAGGGTTGGAACAAAACCACCTTCTGCGAGCAGTTATTGCCGCCAGAGTTGCGATGGGGCTATACGGGAAACCTGCAGATGGACGACAAACGACAGGTGTTGCAGCAGATGGCGCAGATGCTCTTGATAAACCTTGATGAGTTCAACCAGATTTCGCCCCGCACCCAGCAGGGATTCCTGAAGAATGTCATCACCCTGTCGTCAGTAAAGATTAAACGCCCGTATGGACGTCATGTAGAGGATTTCCCACGTCGAGCCTCGTTCATCGCCACCACCAATCAGCCTGATGTGTTGGTCGATCCTTCAGGCAGTCGACGATTCCTTGGCATAGAACTTACAGGGCCTATCGATGTGAGTACACCGCCAAACTACGAACAACTATATGCTCAGGCTATGCGCGCTCTATATCACCATGAGTTATACTACTTCAGTGCTAAGGAGACGCAGGAGATTCTGGAGTGGAATCGCAAGTTCAGTGTAAAGAGTGCTGCCGATCATTATTTCTTTGACTATTTCGAGCCAGCAGCAGAGGGAGAGGAAGGCGAGTGGATCAGTGCCTCGGCTATCTTTGAGCATCTTAAACAGAAAGTAGGCGTTAGTCTGCTTAAACCAGCCAATGTATCGGCTTTTGGACGTATGCTTTCTAGCATTTCTACCCTCCAAAAACGTGAAACAAAGTATGGGTCTGAGTACTTTGTGAGTCAGAAAAGAGCGAAATAGCCCTATTTGCTGCCATCTGCCACCTTTCTCCAACCACCTGATTATACCTATAAATAGGCGTTTGCAATAGTTTGGTGGCAGGTGGCAGCAATTTTTCAAAACTTTATTTTAAGAAACAAAGCCATTATAGACGCGTCGTGGTTCATGGTTAAGTGGTTCATGGTTAAATAGAATAAAATAGCAAAATATCAAATTTCAAATATATTAAGCCTTAAAATCCTTGGAATTCTCAGGGATTTGTTATAACTTTGCAGCGTTAATTTATTAGGTCAGCATTATGAAAGCACTTATCATGGCAATATTGATGGCTGTTCCCTGGGGCTTGCAGGCTCAGGAAGGGCGACCGTGGGAGCGTTATCTGAACGAGGTGATGACGGCAGAAGATGCCGAGAGGGAATCGTGGGAGAGAACCTATGAGCTGCTGTGCGAACTGGAACAGCAGCCCATGAACCTGAATACCGTAAGCAGGGAACAGCTGGAGGAGTTACCTTTCCTTACTTCCCAGCAGATAGAGGAGCTGATGGAGTACCGTTATCGGTATGGGGCTATGAAGTCGGTAGGCGAGCTGGGGATGATACGTTCGCTGGGCTATGCCCAAAGGAGGCTGCTAACCTATTTTATATATATAGACGAGACGGAGCCTGAGAAAGATGTACGGCTTAACGAGGTGCTGAAGTATGGAAGGCATGAACTGACAACTACCGTGCGTGTGCCTTTTTACAAGCGCAAGGGCGATGAGAACGGCTATCTGGGCGATCCCTACCGTCACTGGGTGCGCTATCAGTTTACCTATGGCGATAAGCTGAAACTGGGGCTTGTGGCTTCTCAGGATGCCGGGGAGCCTTTCTTTGTCCATCAGAACAAATGGGGCTATGACTACTATTCGCCCTTTCTGCAGATAAAGGACTGGGGGAAGTTGGAAACGCTGGTTCTGGGGAACTACCGTGTGTCTATGGGATTGGGACTGGTTATGAACAACAGTTTCGGACTGGGCAAGATTGCCATACTTCAGAATATGGGGCGAAGCACCAATAGTATCAGGGCGCACTCCTCGCGTTCGGATGATTACCTGCAAGGCGTGGGGGCCAGTGTCCGGCTGGCGAGGGGCTTGCGTACTACGGCATTCGTATCGTATGGCGCCATGGACGCCACGCTGAACAAGGACTCTACGGCCAAGACTATCCTGACTTCGGGCTATCACCGTACGGAAACGGAGATGGCCAAAAAGCACAACCTGCACGCCTTGAAAACGGGTGGGAGCCTGCGTTACGAGGCGCACGGACTACATTTGGGCGTTAACGCGCTGTATGTGCATCTTGACAAGACACTAAAGCCGGGCACGGCTACCCTCTATCGGAGAAACTACCCGCAGGGACAGGACTTTATGAATACCAGCCTGGATTATGGCTACGTAACCCACAGGTGGGCCTTGAATGGAGAGACGGCTTTGGATAAGAAAGGTCATATAGCCACCATCAATACCATGAACCTGAGGCTATCCGACGAGTGGACCATGATGGCCCTGCAGCGATTCTATTCCTACAGCTATGCCTCGCTCGATGCGCAAAGCTATAGCGACGGCGGGAGCATGCAAAATGAAAGTGGCATCTATCTGGGCACCACATGGCAACCGTCGCCTAAGTTCCGCCTGTCGGCCTATACAGACTATGCCTATTTTGCCTGGGCCAGGTATCAGGTGTCGAAGTCATCATATTCGTGGGATAACCTGTTGCAGATGGCTTATACTGGGGAACAGTGGAATCTGGGAGCGCGGTACCGTTTGCGGTTGAAACAGCGCGACGATGAGAGGAAGACGGGACTGGATAATCTCTGGGAGCATCGTGTACGACTGAGTGCAGAATATACCCACGACAGCGGTTTCGGATGTCGTACTCAGGCCGATGGCGGCTATTGCGCCTACGGGAAAGGCGAGTGGGGTGGTATGTTGAGCCAGAACGTGATGTATTCCCATAGTTGGATAAGGCTGAATGCGGGGATAGGCTATTTCCATACTGATAGTTACGACAGTCGTGTCTGGCTCTATGAAAATGGTCCGCTATATACCTATTCGATAGGGCAATTCTATGGCGAAGGCATACGCTACTGGTTCATGGCCAGGGCAAAGATAGGAGAGAGCCTGACGCTGACGGCAAAGATAGGCGTGACGGATTACTTTGACAGGAACCATATAGGCAGCGGCTATCAGGAGATAGACGGCTCGTCGCAGACAGACCTGGATTTACAGTTGCGCTGGAAAATATAACTTTTTTAAGCTTTTTTCTTGGTGAAATGCTTGAAGACGTATCTGACAACCACAAAGTTGGTGGGTACGGAGATACAGAACACGGCAAAGGGGGCCAGGATGCGGTGAACGCCTACCCAGAGGAAGAAATTAAACAGACCCAGCTGCAGGAAATAATTAAAGATGTGGGCCCCGGCGAAGCCTGCACCGTTCTTGGCGGTGGTGTCGGCACGGAAGGTGAAGTGGGCCGAGAGGTAGTAGTTGGCAAAGAAACTAATCACATAGCCAATGGTGAAGGCG
This sequence comes from uncultured Prevotella sp., assembly GCA_905233555.1. GTDB lineage: Bacteria > Bacteroidota > Bacteroidia > Bacteroidales > Bacteroidaceae > Prevotella. The sequence continues at coordinate 4,365 of CAJODF010000099.1, forward strand.
ATGTTA
>CAJODF010000100.1 GCA_905233555.1 uncultured Prevotella sp.
ACAGGTGAGGGTCCAGCTGCCGCCTTCCCCTTCGCCTACGAACTGCTGGCTCAGTTGGTGGACAAGAAGACTTCCGACCAGATAGCCGAAGGCATGCGCTTCAAACACCTCATGGCCTGATGGACTATGTTATTATCGTAGCAGGCGGTAAGGGCCTGCGCATGGGTTCTGATATTCCCAAGCAGTTTCTACCGATAGGTGGGAAACCGGTATTGATGCGGACGCTGGAACGGTTCCGCGAGTACTCTCCTACCCTGCAAATCATCCTCGTGTTGCCGAAGGCTCAGCAGGAGTATTGGGAAAAGTTGTGTCAGAAACACAACTTCACAGTAGCATACCAATTGGCGGATGGTGGCGAGACGCGCTTCCATTCTGTTCAGCACGGCTTAGCCCTAATTCAAGATGATGCCGAGGGTGTAGTAGGTGTACACGATGGCGTGCGTCCCTTCCCCAGCATCGATGTCATTCGCCGCTGCTACGAGACGGCACGCGAAAAGAAAGCCGTCATCCCCGTTATCCCTGTCGTAGAAACGGTCCGCCACCTGAAAGGTGAAACGTCCGAAACGGTACCACGTAATGACTACCGCTTGGTACAAACCCCGCAATGCTTCGACATCCAACTGCTCAAGGCCGCCAACCGCCAGCCCTACAACGACGGCTTTACCGACGATGCCTCCGTGGTGGAAAGCTATGGACACGCCATCACCCTCGTCGAAGGCAATCGTGAGAATATCAAGATAACGACACCCTACGACTTGAAAATAGCTGAAGTGCTGATAGGATGAACGGAATTCTGCAACAAGACATACAATACCTGCCGGGGGTAGGCCCTTCGCGCAAAAAAATGCTCAACGAGGAGTTGGGCATCATGACGTATGGCGACTTGTTGCAATACTACCCCTACAAACATGTGGATCGCAGTCGGATCTATGCCATCCGTGAACTGACGGGCGACATGCCGTTCGTACAGGTAAAAGGCCACATCCTCAGTTTCGAGACCTTCAAGATGAGTGCCCGCAAAGAGCGCGTCGTAGCCCACTTCACCGACGGGACGGGCAAGGTGATGGACCTCACGTGGTTCAACGGCGGCAAATATGCCAAACAGAGCTATACCATCGGCAAGGAATATATCGTTTTCGGACGACCAAACGTCTATAACGGACGCATCAACGTGACCCATCCCGACATGGACCCTGCCGAGAAACTAGAGCTCTCGGCAATGGGTATGCAGCCCTACTACAACACGTCAGAGAAGATGAAGAAGATGGGGTTAAACTCTCGTTCAGTAGAGCGTCTTACCAAAACGCTTCTCGGCGTCATGAAGGAGACTCTGCCAGAAACCCTGCCCGACTTCATCACGGAGAAACTGCACCTGATGAGTCGCGACGAGGCACTGCGCAAGATTCACTACCCACAGAATGCCAAAGAACTGGAACGAGCTCGTGTCCGACTGAAATTCGAGGAACTCTTCTACGTCCAGCTGAACATCCTAAGATACGCCAGCGACCAGCGACGCAAATACCGAGGCTACGTCTTCTCGAAGGTAGGCGACCACTTCAACAACTTCTACAAAGAGAATTTACCCTTCCCCCTGACGGAGGCACAGAAACGGGTGATTCGCGAGATTCGCAAGGATATGGGCAGCGGACGACAGATGAACCGCCTGTTGCAAGGCGATGTAGGCTCTGGCAAGACACTGGTGGCACTGATGTCGATGCTCATCGCCCTGGACAACGGTTTCCAAGCCTGTATCATGGCCCCCACGGAAATCCTGGCCGAGCAGCATCTGCAGACCATCATGGCCTTCTTGGAAGGGATGGACATCCGCGTGGCCTTGTTGACGGGTATCGTGAAAGGCAAGCGCCGTCAGGAAATCCTCGACGGACTGCTCGATGGTACCGTCCAGATACTCGTGGGCACCCATGCTGTCATTGAAGACACGGTGCAGTTTGCCCGCCTGGGCATGGTGGTCGTCGACGAGCAGCACCGCTTTGGCGTAGCCCAGCGTGCCAAGCTGTGGAGCAAGAGTCAGAACCCGCCCCATGTGCTGGTGATGACGGCAACGCCCATTCCCCGCACTTTGGCCATGACACTCTATGGCGACCTCGATGTGAGCGTCATCGACGAACTGCCTCCCGGCCGCAAGCCCGTGGTGACGCAACACGTCTTCGACCGCTCTCTGCCGTCGCTTTACGACAGTATCCGCAACCAGATCCGACAAGGCCGACAGGTCTATATCGTCTTCCCCCTGATTGAGGAGAGCGAGAAGATAGACCTGAAGAACCTTGAAGAGGGTTACGAGGTACTGAAACAGGTTTTCCCAGAATTCCGTCTCAGCAAAGTTCATGGCAAGATGAAACCTGCCGACAAGGAGGCTGAGATGCAGAAGTTCGTCAGTGGCGAGACACAGATCCTCGTCGCCACAACGGTTATCGAGGTAGGCGTCAACGTGCCCAACGCCTCCGTGATGGTCATCCTCGAGGCTCAGCGCTTTGGCCTTAGCCAGCTGCACCAGCTGCGTGGCCGTGTGGGACGCGGTGCCGACCAGTCGTATTGCATCCTCGTGACAGGATATAAATTAGCAGAAGACACCAAGAAGCGTATCGACATCATGTGCGAGACCAACGATGGTTTCCGCATTGCCGAGGCCGACTTGAAACTACGCGGTCCTGGCGACTTGGAAGGCACCCAGCAGAGCGGTATGGCCTTCGACCTGAAGATAGCCGATATCGCCCGCGATGGACAGTTGGTACAGATGGCCCGAGACGAGGCACAACTCGTTATCGACGACGATCCGACCTGTGAAAAACCACGTTATTATTTGCTCTGGAAAAGGCTCCAAGAATTAAAGAAAACCAACATCAATTGGGGTGTTATCTCGTAGAAATCAAACAAATACAATTGTTAAAACTCTTATAAAGAGTGTTAATTGTATACTTTCCCAAAAAATATTTATTATCTTTGCACCGTTTTTAAACCTGTAGTAGGGCCTGTTAGTAACCCAACCAAACCTGATTATGATAGCAAAAATAAAGACGATTGCACTTTTGGCTGTAGCGACAATGAGCACTCTCCCGATGATGGGACAGGACCTTTTGGCTCGCCAGGCACCCGTTGACCGTAAGATGAAAGCCGTTGACAGTGTAGCACTGCAAAGACTTATAGATTTCGAGAATTTAGAAAACCCCGCAGCCGACTTATATGAAGACTGGGACAACTTCCACGCACACAGCCGTGTGACTGAGTTGCCCGACTCTTTCCGTATATCTTTGAAGAATTTCTGTATGCCTACTGACAGCCGTGTGCTGACCAGTAATTACGGTGCTCGTTGGGGCCGCCAGCACAAGGGACTGGACATTAAGGTATACATCGGCGACACCATCCGTGCAGCCTTCTCTGGCAAGGTACGTGTCGTACAATATGAAGGCCGAGGCTATGGTAAGTATGTGGTTATCCGCCACGATAATGGCCTGGAGACCTACTATGCCCACATGTCGAAGCAACTGGTTGTAGAAGACCAGGAGGTGCGCGCCGGCGATCCTATCGGTCTGGGTGGTAACACCGGCCGTAGCACGGGATCACACCTGCACTTCGAAACGCGTCTCTGTGGCGTAGCCCTCAACCCCGCCTTGATGTTCGACTTCCGCAATCAGGATGTGGTCGACGACTCCTACCTGTTCCGCAAGTCAAGCTATCAGCGCGAATCGGTATTGGCTACCCGTCTGCGTGGCGTTGGCGGTGTCAACATCGGTTCCAGCGACTTCGAAGAGGACGTAGAACTGGCTCAGGCAGCCCCTGCAGCCTCCTATAAGCAGGAAAGCCGTTTCCACAAGGTAAAGCGCGGTGAGACGCTCTACTCTATTGCCCGCAAGCGTGGCACCACGGTCAACTCCATCGTGAAGCTGAACCACCTGAAGAAGAACACCAAGCTCCGTCCTGGTCAGATTCTGAAATTCAACTAAACAAAATCATAAGAACTAAGAAGAGGATGCGAATTCGCATCCTCTTCTTTTGTTTACGGCTGTAGGTCAGCGTACTCTGTTGCGGCGTCGAAGCAGGGGCAGTCTTTCATTGGATTTAGGTCGTGGTGACCTACGATCAGCGCCTTCGGATAGGCGGCATGAAGCTGTTCAATCAATTTCCGCAGACTGCACCGCTGTGCCTCGGTACGCGTGTCGGCAGGTCGCCCCCGGATG
>CAJODF010000101.1 GCA_905233555.1 uncultured Prevotella sp.
TTGCGCCAGTGTTGACAACCAAATTGAATAAGCTACGTATTGGGTTGCCAGAGGCATACTATTATTGGGCTAAAACAAGTGAACTGTTATGATGGATAAAAAGCAAGACCCGTCTACATCCCTATATCTCTTCCATTTTCACGTAATAGCGGAGGGGAGGGCAGATCTGGTTGATAAATGAACGGTAGAATGCCGACCAGTCCCTGCGCTTCGCCGGATCCTTCATATTCACATGGTTGTTATAGATGGCGCATCCCATCTTGTGCTCGTTGAATCCTGACTGGAAATCAATTCTCTTGTCGCAAGCCTTGAAGTATTCATAGAGTTGTACCGACTTCAAGTACAACAGCACCCTGTGGACGTAGATAACAAGTTGGGGTGCATGAATACGCTCCAGTTTCTTGATGTAACCGTATGATTGAGAGATGGCATTCCCCATACCGAGCCATTGAATGGGGCGGTATTTCTTGAACTCAGGCGTATTGTGCATTGCTTCATCCGTATAAATGCGAATCAAACTGGTTCGTATATCCAACACAAGATAGTCGAGCAAATCGGACAAAGACAGCGTTGAGTCTGGGGTCATCGTATTCCTAACCGCTTCTGCAAATTCGTCCTTTCCGTTGTTAGTAGGCACCAAGAAATGATGGAAGTCGAAATGCTCTCCTCCAAGATAGTTATCCAGAAGTACCAATGAACTCAGGACTTCATAGCACTTGTCGTTGGAGTCGAGGTCGTAGTCAATCTCATAACTCTGCTCGCCTGTCTTACGGAACGGCATCAGCGGAGCATCAGGATTAACGACGAGATGGGGCGTTATGCTGACGTTATGTTTGGATTCTATCTGCTCAATGAGGTCGTCAAGCTCGTTTATAGACATATTCTGGCAGATGGTGAAGGAAACACCATAATACGCCTGGTTATAAAAATCCCTATCGGATTGTGGCTGTTCGGCCTTGACCTCAAAGACAAGCCGGTAAAGCCATTCGTATGCTTCTTCGTATTGTCCGAGTCCCAGATAGACGGATGCCAGATACAGATACGGGTCGCCATGGGCGTGTTCCTGATCCTGCTGCATGGCCGTCTTAAACTCATTGATGGCATTGTCGTACTCTGTACACTCCCAATACAACCGTCCCAAGTTTATGTGGGCATCATAGCTTTGAGGAGCAAACTCAAGTTGACGGAAATAGTAGCCTTCGGCTGTGGTGAGGTCTTTCTTTGATAAAGCCACGTCGCCCATGATGCCAAAGGCCTCACTGTTGTTCCTGTCCTGCTGAAAGACAGAGATAAGATGGTCAGTGGCGGTTTCAAAGTCTTTCTGCTTGACAGCATCGCGTGCCAACTGAAGAAAGGCCTGTATTTTATCTTGTTTTACCTCTGCCATACTTATACAATTGGTCGTTTACCATGGAAATAGTCATCAGCGTACTCTTCACGCATCTGTGCTATTTCGCTGTTAATGTCATCTTCCAGCGTCTTGATAGCTATATGCCAATCATCGGGTATGCTAAGGTCATCGTTTTGCGATTCATCATGATATCTGGCCCTTAAGCAGCGAACTCTCAGATTCTTCTTATTGAAGAACCAAGAGATACAATTGACATCTTCTGCAATCTGATAGACAATCTGCCGATATTGGCTATTCTCATTCTCGTTCTCTTTTGTACCCTGATACAGTTTACCGTCTTTCCCTACATGGCAATCCCTGCGAGGAATGTAATATCCGTCTTCGTAAGAATAGATACTGAATGTGTCCGTGTTCCTGATTCTATATATTTCGAGAAATATCGTCTCAGGGAGTTCTTCTTGCGGATTATCCTGCATACGATTGGAAACGGAGATACCATGACGTTCTACATCGACAAGAATGTCGGAATAGTCACCACTTCGCTCTTCTGCATTGAGGTCAAGAACATCTTGGAGCTTAGACAAGGGAACCGTTTCACCCTTCTTGCCAACGACAAGATCCGCGATGCCATCTTTGATGCAATCATCTTCACGGACCTCCCAATCGTCATCGACAATAGGATAGGTCATAAACTTACCACAGTGGTATTTTTCCTTGTCCTCATCTGTGGCTTCTGCTATCAGAACCCCTTTGAGGTCATAGAACCAGCAGCCAAGGCGAAGAACCTTTTGCTCGTGGTCAAGTTCTACCCGTATCTTTTTGCTTTCGTCTTCCGTCATTGCCGCGTGATTAAAGTTTCACTGTGTACTTGTCGTTGATGTCGCGGTTCTCAATCTCGTATGTCAGCTCCTGATGGAGGGATTTCTTGTATTCGTTTTCGGGCATTTCCAGTGTTACCCTTGCATATTGTTGTTTCATCTATCTTCTATATTTATTGTTGCGAACTATTATAATCGGAATGCAAAGATAACCAAAATTTATTGTAATCAAGCGTGATTTAACTAATTTAGCATAAAAACAAACGTTTAATTGATGGGAGGTAAGCGATATTTGAAGCATTTTTCGTATATTTGTGCCATTAAACAACGGAATGAGAATATGACGAAGGTAAATGCACTGCTGATGAACGCTGCCGACAACGTGGTAACTACAGTGGCAGAGATTGCAAAAGGTAAGGAGGTTGTCTATGAGAAGGATGGCGAGTTCCTGACGCTGAAGGCCGAGGAGGACATCCCCTACTGCCATAAGGTGGCATTGGTGGATTTGCCGGAAGCCTGCGAGGTGATTAAGTACGGCGAGAGTCTGGGCAGAACCGTAACGAACATCGGCAAAGGTTGCTGGGTGAACGACCAGAACTTAAAGAGTGAGTTGCGCGACTACGACAACGAACTGGCGGGCGATGACTGGCAGATGTGTGCTACCCAGTCTGCGCCACAGCAGCACAAGCAATTCCTGTTCTGGGGCTATCGTCGTGCAGAGGGGCGTCCGGGCATCCGTAACCATATCCTGATTCTGCCTACTTGCGTCTGCGCCAGTGAGTCATGCCGCATCGTGGCCAGTCAGATTCGTGGGGCGGTGAACATAGTGTTCAACACAGGATGCTCCGACGTGCAAGCCAATACCGACATGAGCCAGAAGGTGCTGACGGGCTTTGCCTGCCATCCTAACGTCTATGGCGTGGTTATCATCGGCCTGGGCTGCGAGACCGTTCCCCATCGGAAACTAAAGGAAAAGATTGAGCGGCTGACCAGTAAGCCAGTCGTGTCATTCGGCATCCAGGAGGGGGGCGGCACACTGAAGACCATTGAGAAGGCCACCCGTGCTGCACGCGAAATGGCCCAGCAAGCAGGTTCGCAGCAGAAGGAACTCTTCGATGCCTCAGAACTCTATATCGGCATCGAGTGCGGTGGAAGCGATGCCACATCGGGTATCGCCAGCAATCCGTCAGTCGGTGAAATGAGTGATATTCTCGTAGATATGGGTGCCACGACGGTGATGAGCGAGTCGATAGAGTGGATTGGCGGTGAGCACATACTGGCCAAGCGTGCTGCTACGACGGAGATTCACAACCAGATCATTGAAGTGTGCCGTGAGTACGAGGCTCATCTCTCTGCCGCTGGACAAGATTGTCGTGCTGGACAGCCCACACCTGGCAACAAGGCAGGTGGACTATCCACGCTCGAAGAGAAGAGCTTGGGCTGCATCCGCAAGGGTGGAACCCGCCCCATCGTCGAAGTGCTTCAGCAGGCGGTTCGTCCTTCAAGGAAAGGTGCCGTCGTGATGGACACTGCTGGTTTCGACATCGCCAGTGTCACGTCGATGGTGGCCTCAGGCTGTCAGGCTATCGTCTTCACAACAGGTAGGGGCACTCCTACGGGCAATGCCATCGCTCCCGTGCTGAAGGTGACTGCCAACGAGCGCACTTACCGCATGATGGAGGACAACATGGACGTTGATCTCAGTGCCGTGTTGAGGGGCGAAAGAACCATTGTTCAGATGGGCAGCGAACTGGTTGGTATCGTTGCAGAGGTAGTCAGCGGTCGCATGACCAAGGCCGAGGCCTTCGGATTCTCCGACATTGCCGTCGATCATGTCTGCAGGTTTGTATAGTTTATATATACCTACTTCTGATTAACCTGCTTTTGCAGGCTTACACTGGTGCGCAATGCTTAAAACACCGCGTTTTAGGTATTGCGCACCTTATTTATTTGCCGTACCTTTGCAGCCGAAATCAAGAACGATAAAAATGAGAACGA
>CAJODF010000102.1 GCA_905233555.1 uncultured Prevotella sp.
AAGCGAGAGGTCAAGTGGACACTTTCGCAGACTTTGAAAGACTGGAATTTACACATAAGCATATCGGATGAGTAATTGCATTTTCTTACTTGTACCGTTTAATACTTATCGTGCTGATAGTGAAGATTATATAAATGTTGCGTGGGAAAGTAGATTCTGCGTGGACAAAAATATGTTTTGTGATATAAGATAAAGTATATATATGAAGAGAATATTTTTATGCCTTGTGGTAATGATGGGGGTGCTGACTGTTTCAGCGCAGAAGTTGAATGATCCTATCCTTGGCGGTGAGTTGAGTAACTCTGCTGCTACTTCGGTGGAAGATATCGACGAGGTATTACCACGGATGCGGGCATTGGGTCTGAACACAGTACTTGTTCCTGCTTACTGGGAACTGATGGAGCCGCGAGAGCAGAGCCAAACGAAAGAGTCGCGAGAGCAGAAGTTTGACTTCACGCTCATCGACCGCACCATCGACGTGGCGCGACGGGAGCAGTTGCACGTCGTGTTCCTCTGGTTCGGTGTGTGGAAGAACTCAATGTCGTGCTATACACCAGCATGGTTTAAGCAGGACACGAAGCGGTTCCCACGGGCAATGACCGCTGAGGGGAAGCAGATGGAGATAGCCTCGTGCTTCAGCGACAATGTGCTGCAGGCCGACCTCAAAGCTTTTTCGGCATTGATGCGACATATCCGTGAAAAAGACCCGCAGCGCGAGGTGGTCATCATGATGCAGATAGAAAACGAAATCGGTATGCTGGAGTCAGCACGCGACCACTCGCCGTTGGCAGAGAAAGCATACAAACAAGAACGTTGGGCAGAGCGTTACGGCACGGACGAATATGCCGACGAGAAATTTATGGCACTGAGTTATGCCCGCTACGTGGAACATCTGGCCAAGGCAGCCCGAGAAATACACGACATGCCGCTCTATGTGAATGCCGCGATGAACAGCCGTGGACGTCGGCCTGGCGAATATCCCTCGGCAGGACCGTTGGCACATCTCATCGACTTCTGGCACGAGGGCGCACCCAGCATCGACCTGCTCGCTCCTGACATATATGACACCGGCTTCAAGTCGTGGTGTGCGCAGTATGCGATGCCATTGAGGCCACAAGATGGCGGGAAAATAAAGAACCGCCTTTTCATCCCTGAGAGCCGTTGTTGTGAGAATAGCGGCGTCCGTGCTCTCTATGCATTCGGCGAGCACCAGGCATTGGGATTCTCACCTTTCGCCATCGATCAAGCCAGCCCCAAAGAAACAGAATCCGTCACACAAGCCTACGGACTGTTGCGACAACTTTTCACTTTTCACTTTTCACTTCTAAGACATGGGGGTTTCTCTTCGACCAAGAAGACCGCGAGCGCATCATCGATGACGACGGAGTAGTGATGACCTGCCGCCATTACTTCACCTTGCCTTGGGATCCACGTGCCACCGACGGCAGTACGTGGCCTGAGGGCGGTGCCATGCTCATCCGTCTTGGCAAGTTTGACTATCTCTTGGCAGGCAGCGGCGTGGTCATCGACTTCAAGACCCCAACTGAGAAGCAACAAGAGCTGCAAAAGACATTAGGCGAAGACGGTTTCGCAGAAGCAGGCGGAAATACAAGCCAAAAGACTAACAAACAATTCAATGGCAAGCGTCTCGGTCTCCTTTCCGTCGATGAAGTATCAATCGCAGATGACGGCTCGATGCAATACCTCCGTCGCCATAACGGCGATCAAACCCATCAAGGCCGTCACGCCCGCATCGGCGTCGGCGAGTGGAAAATCCTCCACATCAAACTCTACGAATATTAAAGTTAGTTATTCACGCCTGGGAATTCTTTGCAAGATGATTTAAGTGATTTTTGATGTTATGTTGAAGTATATAGCCTATACATTCGTATTTTTAGCCTCGTTTGCATCGTGTACGGCGAAAGATGATAATGCTGCATGCCAGTATCAGTATGAGCAGGCAACGTTTATTCCCCAAGCACCCGACTACAACGATGCAGCGATGTGGGTGACTGCCGACGGCGACACCAACGACACTGGGGCCGACATCTTCTATGTCGTATCGACGTGGGAGGAAGACTGGACGACGGAGAGTGGCAGGATATGTCATTATGCCGACGTGTGGAACCCCGAGCATCGCGGGCGCATGGCCGATTTGGAGATTAACAAGGTGGCGGCCTACATGTCGCCTGGCAACCGCTTCTTTGCGCCGTTCTACCGCCACACTACCATGGAGGCCTGGCTGACACAGAACGAGGACACGATCAGAAATCGCACGCGGTTGTCGGTGGGTGACGTCTGTGCCGCCTTCGACCATTTCCAGGCGCATCGCGACACGTCGCGTCCGCTCATCATCGCAGGCTTCAGTCAGGGCGGACTGGTCGTAGTAGAATTGCTGAAGCACATCGACGACGAGACATACAACCAGTTGGCGGCGGCATACGTTCTTGGCTACAAAGTGACCAATGCCGACATGGCGCAGTGCAGCCACATCCGCCCTGCCGAGGGAGAGACGGACACAGGTGTCACCATCTGTTACAACACGGTGAAGGATGTGAAGTACGTCATCCCCGTCATCTCTGCCTCTGACATCTGCATCAACCCCGTGAACTGGCGGACGGACGCCACGCCCGCCACGCTCCATGATACCATTACCGTCACCGTCGCACCTTCTCACCACGTCCTCGTCGTCAGCGGCTACAGCGGCTCAGAATATGCACCCTACAAAGGTTTACTGAATGTTGGCGACATCCACAGTTGCGAGCCTTGGCTCTACAGCGAGTGTCTGGCGAAGAACATCAAAGTTCGGGCCAAGGAGTGGCGGAAACTGCACCAGCCGACCATCACCCGCATTCAGGAACGCGGCACGTTGCAGGTGGGAACGACTGGCGACTACCGGCCCCTATCTTTCCGCAAGGATGACGGAACGTACTGGGGCTTCGGCATCGAAGTGGCTGGGGAGATTGCCAGGCGATTGGGTGTCGGCATCCAGTTTGTACCGACCTCTTGGCCGACGCTGACGGCAGATGTCCAGACAGAACCGCAGACCTTCGACCTCGCCATCGGCGGCATCACCATCACCGATGCCCGCCGCGAGACGATGCTCATGAGCGAGGGCTATCTGGCAAACGGCAAGACCATCCTTTGCCGCGCCTCGGAGGCCGACCGCTACCAGTCGTTGGCCGACATCGACAAGCCCGAAGTCCGCGTGATGGTGAATCCCGGTGGACTGAACGAGAAGTTCGCCAACGAGAACCTGACGCATGCCACCATCATCGTCCACCCCCAAAACGAGGAAATCCCGTCGCTCGTGGCTGAAGGGAAAGCGGATGTGATGATAACGGAAATCACGGAGGCTCCTTACTATGTGCAGACCGATGCCCGACTGGCCGCGCCATTACAGAACAAGCCTTTTACCCACGGCGAGATCGGCGTGCTGATGCGCAAGGGACAAGACGATCTGCTACAGATGGTAAACGCAACCATCCGCCAGATGAAGGCCGATGGCTCACTCCGCCAGTTGCATGAGAAGTACGGATTAGTATATGCCTACGAATAAGAAAAATATGAACAAAGTACGTATCACAGCCATTCGCCAAACCGTCTATCAGGACTTGATGGCGAAATATGAAAACCCAATAGAGCACACCTGCGATGTCAGGGAGGGTCAACAGTGGATTTCCATCGACGGCCAACAACCTGAAGGGATGTGTCCGTCGGCATGGTCTTCAATGCGTGAGTTCGTGGAGTCGCTTGCCCGAGGCGAAGGCAACTTCTTCGCAAAGCGAAGCGTAGCCCCTGACGGGTCGCACGTTTATTCCGACGGATGGATGAAGAACCCCATGAGCGCAATGATCAGTTGCAACGACGGCTTCCGCCCATTCAGTTTTTATATCGAAGTGATCTAGGAAAGATCTTCGTAGAATAAATTAAGAGTGACCATTACCTCGATGAACAATATGAAACCTCTTTCCATGAAATATTGACAGGTATCGATTCGTCTCTATTTAGGGATTGTCGTTTAATTCTTCTTGTATAGGTTGACATGAGGCTTTGCCATTGACACGTTTTGAATCTAGCTTTGCCACCATTGCGTTTTCTGCTAT
>CAJODF010000103.1 GCA_905233555.1 uncultured Prevotella sp.
TAACAAGCGGAAGGGCTGGGCCAGGCTCCATGTCGGAAATGTGTTGGTTGAGAAACGAGAGTGTACCAGCGCCAGTCCGCTTGTGAAATAGGGGTTCGATAGGTCAGGGAAATACCTGCGCAACTGTCCGCTCGTGAGCATACCTTTGTAGATGATGTTCTTGCTCGACAGCGAACAGATGTAGAAGTCCTTGTCATCGATGCGATTTTCGATGCGCTTGCGTACCTTATATAATATACGGTCGAGCACCTCGGCTTTTGCTTCGCTCACACCCGTTACAAAGATCTGCACGATGTCTGGTTCCACTTCCCTTGCGCCTACACCCAGAACTTCCGGACACGTCGGCACCGTGCGGACATGCATCAACTGCAAATCCTCGCGCTCAATCTCCTCGATCATCACACTCAGGATCTGCTCATGCGCCTTTTTGTCCTTGGGCAAAAATACCAGACCCGTACCGTATTTTCCTTTCTCCGGTACGGGAATGCCTTGTAACAGAATAAACTCATGGGGAATCTGCACCATAATACCAGCACCGTCGCCCGTCTTATCTCGGGTCTCGGCACCTCGGTGCTCCATGTTTTCCAACACCTTCAGGGCGTTGTCCACCAACTCGTGACTCTTGCCGCCGTGGATGTTTACCACCATACCTAAGCATCATGCTCGTATTCGCTTCGGTACAGTCCTTGGTTGTTAAGTTTGCAATGTGTCATATTATCCTTCTTCGTGATTATTATTCTTAATAGGTACTCAGGCGAGCAATGCTCGGAGTCCTTTTTGTGTCAATCTGTACGAATTTGGCTGCAAAGGTATATCATTTTGTAATCTCGGCCAAGATTTTGCTTACATTTCTTGCGTTAAATTTTGACCTCTCTGACACTTTGCTCGATTTCCGTTCGTTTTCCTTACATTTTGAAAACTTTCAGTCCATCTCCTTCCCCTATTCCTTACACATTGTCATTTTGCATAAAAATGAAGGCCGCTGTGTTCGAACACAACGGCCTTCATCCTATATATAAATATTGTCAATTCATAGCAGGCTGTCAGCCAACTGTTCCAGCAGAGGCTCGTCTGTTGACTTTATGCGCGAGCGAATGGTAACCATCGGCTCCACAATCTCGCAGTCCTTCATGGCCTCAATCATCGTGCGCATCACCTTGCCTGCTGTGGGAGCCCAACTGCCGTTCTCGATGATACCAAACCTGCGCTTCTGGTAGTTCTTGATCTGCAAGTGATACAGGAAATCGTGCATCACTGGGAACACGCCGGCATCATAACTTGAAGCAGCCACCACAATTGTTGGATAGCGGAAAGCATCCTCGATGACCTCAGCCATATCCTCACGACTCAGATCGCTCACGACGACCTTGGCAGCGCCCTTCTGACGGAGTATCTCGCCCAGTCGCTCAGCAGCAACAGCCGTACCACCATGAATACTGGCGTAAGCAATCAATATACCCTCGCTCTCTGGCTCATACTTGCTCCAAATATCGTAAAGTCGCACAGCCTCAGCCAGCGCCTCACCTTTGAGTACAGGCCCGTGCAGCGGACAGATGGTCTGAACGTCAATAGCCCCCATCTTTTTCATTACGCTCTGCACCTGCGTACCATACTTACCACATATATTAAAGTAATAACGACGTGCCTCACAAGCCCAGTCGTCAGTCTCATTAACCAGTGCACCAAACTTGCCGAAGCCATCAGCTGAGAAGAGCACTTTGTCCTGACTATCGTAACTCATAATCACCTCGGGCCAATGCACCATCGCTGCCGTGATGAAGTGTAACGTATGCTGACCCAGTTCAAGTGTATCACCCTCCTTCACAGTGATGACACGCCCCTCGAAATTGAAGCCCTCAAAGAAGTTGGACAGCATCTTCACAGCCTGGGCGCTACACACCAACTGCAAACCAGGATACTCCTCCAGCATCCATGCGATGAGTGCCGAATGGTCGGGTTCCATGTGATGGGCTACCAGATAGTCTGGCTGGCGACCATTGAGCGCAGCCGTCAGGTTAGCCTTCCACTGCTCACCCTTGCGACGATCGGCCGTATCCATCACGGCAATCTTGTCATCGTCAATCAGATAAGAATTATAACTCATGCCCTCAGGCACAACATACTGACTCTCAAAGAGATCGATGTCGAGATCGTCAACACCGATATACTTGATGGTATCACTAATCATATTTTATAAACATAAAAGTTGGGTTGCAAAGATACACATTATATCTGAAATTTGCAAATGTTTCTTACTTTTTATATGTCTCTAAGCCATTTTTCAGGAAGTCGATGTAGGCAGGGATATCTTCGTTATAGGCACGGCTAGCACTGAGTGGCTTACCCGTGGCAGGATCGATGATAACGTAGAAGGGCTGGGCGTTGGCACCAAATTTGTGGCTTTGCAGATAACTCCACTTGGCACCGACGGTACGGAGGGTCTTTCCATCGACCTCATAGGGTTCAGCCAGCGGCGTCTTATCATCGACATAGAGCGAGATAAGCACATAGTCCTTTGTGAGCAAATTGGCCACGGTAGGGTCTGTCCACACGGCAGCCTCCATCTTACGACAGTTCACACATCCGAAGCCGGTGAAGTCGATCAGCACGGGCTTACCCTGTGCCTGAGCGGCAGCCATTCCCTCCTCGTAGTCCGTATATTTGGCTTCGACGGTCTTCGTATTCAGGTTAAAGTCTTGCGTGTTCATCGGCGGAGCAAAGGCGCTGATAGCCTTGCAAGGAGCACCCCAAAGGCCGGGCACCATATAGACAGCGAAAGCCAACGATACGAGTCCGCCCATAATACAAACGACAGGCATGGGCTTGTGCAAATCACCCCCGACCTCATCTTCCTGGAATTTCAGCCAGCCACAGAGATAGGCTCCCAAAAGGGCGAAAATGACAATCCACAACGATAGGAACACTTCGCGATCGAGTAGATGCCAGCCATAGGCCAAATCAGCCACGGAAAAGAACTTCAAGGCGAAGGCCAGTTCGATAAAGCCCAGCACCACCTTAAGACGGGTCATCCACGAACCCGACTTCGGCGCCTGTTTCAGCCAGGCGGGGAACATGGCGAAGAGGGTAAACGGCAGAGCGAGGGCAACAGCGAAGCCCAACATGCCGACAGCCGGAGCCAGCCAATTGCCGCTGGTGGCAGTCTCGACAAGGAGCAGGCCGATGATAGGGGCCGTACAGGAGAAAGACACGAGCACCAGAGTGAAGGCCATAAGGAAGATAGAAATCAGTCCACTGGTCTTCGAGGCTTTGGTATCCACGCTGTTAGCCCAACTGTCTGGCAGTTTGATCTCGAACCAGCCGAAAAACGACAGGGCAAAAACTACAAGCAGCAAGAAAAGGAAGATATTGAACACGGCGTTTGTGGACATAGCATTCAACGTGTCGCTGCCGAAAAGGGCAGTAACCAGCAGTCCCAACCCGAGAAAAATGACGATGATGCTCAGACCGTAGGTAATCGCATCCCTGATGCCCTTCTGCTTATCGTCCTTGGCTCGCTTCAGGAAGAAACTGACCGTCATTGGGATGATAGGCCAAATGCAGGGCATACAAACGGCAAGGAGTCCGCCGATGAAGCCCATAAGCAATATATATAACCAGGAATGGTCTGTGATGTCGTCGCTACCACCCTTTGCCTTCAGTTCATCGACAACGAGAGCCCAGAGAGAGTTGGAGGAGTCAGAAGATGATAGAGAAATAGGGAGAGAGTCAGACGACACGACCTCTGTTTTCGCAGTGTCTAACACCTCTACTTTATCTTCTTCTGCCTTCTTCGTATCTTCCTCTATCTTCTTATCTTCTTCCGCCTTGACGGGACTCTTGCCCTTCTGCTTCAGCGACACCTCCGAAGGCGGCAGGCACATCTCGTCGCTACAGGTACCATATTCCAGATAGCAGTCGATGTCGTACTCGGGCTTGGTAAAGCGTATCTTCTGTACGAAGGTGGCCTGCTTCTCGAAGAAACGCAGTTCCATGTTGAACATCTTGTCGAACTGCTTCACTTCATTACCTCTTGGGCGAAGTTTGCCGACAGTCTCGGCCCCTTCCATCTTCACTTTGTTGAAAGTGGCAGAGATGGGGCCGTCGTTGCCCAAGTCGGTGGAATAGACGTGCCAGCCATCGTCGATGGTAGCGGAGAAGATGATCTCTGCCTGATCACCACTAAGCATCTTCAACTGGGAAGAGAAATGTACGGGATCCATCATCTGGGCATGGGCTGCCACAGCGACGAAAACTGACAGGATAATCGATAGAAATTTGTTCATCTTGTTGAGGTTTTTGTTTGCAAAGGTACAAAAAAATGTCGAAACTTTTAAAGAAATCATTATAAATATGTTAAAAATACAACGGTTTTTAATGCTATTTCATTTTTTATTCTTATCTTTGAGCGCTAATTTGGGGTAATATGCCCTTTTTTGGCCACCAAAGCGACAATAAGAATAAAAATAACATATTAAATGCATTTCAAATGGAATTACGAACCACCTACATCAGAACAACGGACGGCGGCTAAGGAGTT
>CAJODF010000104.1 GCA_905233555.1 uncultured Prevotella sp.
GGGGATAAAAAATAAATCCTAAATCACCTTGCAAAATGTACAAGTAGATTTAGGATTTAATTTTCGAATTATATAGAAATCATCTCCACCATCTCCACCACTTTTTTAGACGATCAGAATATTTCTGGGATAAATTCCTTGGCATCCTCCTTGTTTTCTGTAGTGTGAAGGCCATAGTCTACCTTTACTACAAAATATTTATGTGTGCCGCGAATTAGTTTACTTTTGAACCCCAGTCTTTTCATTGTTTTCCCGATATTAACGGCATTATACTCACGTCCGTGGAACCCATGGTAGTTCAACTCATGCATGATATCGCCAGCCGACATGGTTTCCGGACTGCCGATGCCGTCGGGCTGACGGAGGAAGGTCAGGATAGCCTCTTCGCAGTCGCTGGGCTCCATGAAACCCTGGTTGTGGCGGGTGATCTGTTGGCTCTCGTCATGGGTGGGCTTGGGATCAAAGCCGTGGTCGAGCAGATAGATTGCCTGGGCATAGGCTCCCTCATAGGGCAGTGGGAACTGGTCCAGATCGACAGTCCCCTGCAGGTCTACAGCCAGATAACGTCGGCTACCCTCGCTCTCGCGGATGAAGTAGTCTTCGTTGGTAGTGGCAATGAGCGATGCGCGGCGCTGTCGACTCTCGCGGAAACGGGCATAGGCATCGCGCACGTTCGACTTACTTGAGGTGACGATGTATTTGAAGGCCTCGTTCTTCTGGTTGGAGCCGAAGGATATCTCGTCGAAGAGGATGAGTGGCGTCTCGGAGAGTGATATAACGAAGTCCTTATCAATGCGCTCAGAGGGTCCCACCTCCAGACGATAGTCGCTGAGCTCTGGAGGCAGGATATGGCGCACGAAGAAGGTCTTGCCAATATGCTGTGCGCCCTTAAAGATGGGCATCTGAGGATTCTCGCTGATACGTCCCAGGATGAGTGCCACCAGTCCCGTATGCCATTTCTTGAGCATCTGCTCGTAGAACGGCTCATTCTCAGGGTCTCCAAACTCCAGGTGACCGATGTAGAAGTCCTTCAGATAGTCGGGATCGGTATCGGGATTCCAGGGTTTCAGGTTGAAGAGCCACTCTTTGATGGCATCAAAGTCCTGACAGAAGTCGCGGCTGAAGATAAGTGCCCTGACATCCTGCTGCTTGACGTTCAGCCCCTGTTCCTTCAATCGACAATAGTAGGTGTCCAGGTCGCGGTCCTGCACGGGGCGCCAGGCTCCGCCATTCTCGCTGACCTCAGGGCGCTGTCGCCACACGTTGAATCGCCACTCGGATTGTGCGTTCAAAGCGTCACGCATAGCCTGAATGCGGTTCTCCTGCTCCTCCTTCTTCTGAGTCTTTGACTTCTGACGTCGGCCACGAGGCAAGTTGATGTCGATGCCCGCATCCTGGGCCATCTTCATCAGCGATCCCAACGTGACGCTGCCGTTGCCGGCCTTCAGACAGTTCGTAAACTTCTCATCACATTCCTCACGCTTGTAGCCTGAGTAGAGTGAGCAAATAGTGTGGTAGGCTTCGCGCGCCTGTTCACCCAGCGATGCACAGGCGAAAGTCACGCTGATCCAGTCGGCATAGTCTGCCGTGATATCCCTGCCTGCTTCGGCAAGGCGTTGAGCCACCAGTTTCAGGTGCTCGAGATTGGTATAATTGTTCTTCATCATCGTAAGAAATAAATAGGGTTAATATAACATGCGGGGTCGTAGGGCAGGAAACAGGCCCGGCAAACATCACTTCCACTCTTGTCGATGGCTATGCCGTAGTGGAAAGCCACGTGCTGCTGCATGGCCTGGAACGACAGTTTGAAGTCGTCGTGCCGTGCCCACTCGGGCAGCCTGACCACCCACTTCACGCCATGTCCTTTTGGCGATACGAAGCAGAGGGCCGTCTCCACCTTGTCGTCACTGACAAGCGCCTGCTGCACCCGCCTGGCCTCTTCGGTCGATGACAGATCGTCGATGTCGATAACCATGAAAGGTGAGCGAGTCACGATGTTTCGTGCGCTGCGATAGGAGAAAGTGCCATTGAAGGTGGCACACTCGAAGTTCAGTTTCTTGAAGTCGCTCAACTCTTCTTTGGTCGCCGTCTCCAGCATGGAGCGCAGGGTCTCGGTAGCCCACTGTGCACGCACTGACGTGATGTAGTCGTATGCCCAGGCTATGCCCTGAGCCTGCTGTGGTCGGGTGGCCAGTACGGCCTGCCCTTTCTGGTTGCGGTATCCCTTGGGGAATACCGAAAACTTGTTGTTTTCTGTTGTCATGGATATAGATAAATTTTTGTTATCCGATTTAAAAATCAATAAATATCACCATTAAGGAGGGGCAATGTTTGGCGGATAACAAAAATTGCATTAACTTTGCAACCGCTTTATAACCCATTCCTGTCGGGTTTAAAGTGCCGCCGGCCTCTTTTCAGCCTAGGAAACTCATCAGAGACCAGCGACCCAGTGCGCTCCGCTATATCCTCTGATATGCGGAGCCTTTTTCATGGTTCGATTATATCATCATTCTTCTTCTCTTTGTTTTTAGTTGGACGTTGTTTCATAAAATAGACCTGACCTTGAAGGTCGTCGTCAAGAGAGGACTGGCGAATCAGGTCGAACATGATGTTACCATTCTCGTACTTGAATCCCAGCGTGTCGAACATTACCTTAGTTGGCACATAATAGTATCCACTCGATTCTCTAACCGAAAAAGCATCCTCGTTTCCTTCGTCTATAATAATAAGGTATAGCGAGTTATTTTCGTCGTCTTGCGCAAACTTTGCAAATTTTCCAGACTGCAGATCCAGCACCTTTGCCGTATCCGCCGTAAACCCAAGTCTACCTGAAGCCTGGATGGTTGCTTTCAGATTTGTCGCAAATTTCTTCGCGCTCAATAGTTTGATTGCCATATCATTTTCTTTTTGCTTGCAAAGATAACAAATTTATATTTCCCTTCCAAATATTTCTCCAGAAAATCTTATAGAAAACATAATTTTTAAGGTTTTCCAATGAAAAGCACATACTGTGCTCGCCTACAGAAAGCAAAAGAAAACAAAACGAGACGAAAACGAGAGCAGAAGGAACCGAAACACTCTCATTAGAGTCCTAGATCACACAGTTACAGCTTCAATGGCTTCATAAGAGACAAAAAAATATCCCGACTCGTAGTGTAGTGTACAAGTCGGGATGTCATTGTTAGTGATTGCTATTCTTCAGGCCTATCGCCTTCCTTCGCATGCCAAAAGTCTACCAATTGGATTGTGAAAGTCAGCATGCTGTAGGCTGGTATTGAACTGGTAGCCGTAGAGCCGTAGCCTAACTGATAGGGGATGTAAACCCTGTAGATGTCGCCTCGGTTCATGTGCTGCAGGGCTGTATTAAAGCCCTCGATGAAGTTCGAAACACGGCCTTTATAGGGAGGACTGACGCCTTCGTCGTAAACATCGCCATAGTAGGAGGCATCGAATCGCAGACCGTCCTTATAACGGGTAGAGGGCAGCAACTTTCCGGCATAGTGAATGGTCACCGTATCGGTATAGTTGGGTGAG
>CAJODF010000105.1:0-3464 GCA_905233555.1 uncultured Prevotella sp.
TTATGTTTTAGTCCGTCCGCACGGACTGCCAGTCCGCTCGGGTCGGACTGCGAGTCCGAAGCCTTCGGACTGATTGCTACTATTATAACCCAAGGTTGTTCCATAATAACCTTGGGTTATTTTTCATTAAGCGTCCCTTATTGAGAAATAAGCGTCCCTTATTGACATCAGAAAAAATTTTTTTTCAAAATGTCCCTCCCTTCCTCCCGTTTTTGTCCGGAAGGCCGATGTACAGAGGGCTAAGGCACGGGAGGGTAAATTGGTTGTCCCTCCCGTCTCCCTCCCATTTTAGGGGGTGTCACTCACCTTATTATATATATAGCAGAATTTGTGCAAAAAAAAGAGTGTTAAAACGTCGAGTTTTTGAGAAAAAACTTGCAAACCGCAATTTTTTTTTGTAACTTTGCAGAGCATTTGAGAAATCACTTGCAGTTGGATAATGGGATCATGGAAAACACAAGAAAAACACCATGAAAAACCAGCCAAAAACCATTTTAATAACTATTAATTCTACAAACAAACTATGGAAGAAAAATCCTTAGTGGTGGTTGAACAGCCCCAAAATGTTCAAACAGAGAGTGTGCTTATCATTGAGCAGTTCCTTAACGACAACTACCGTCTGCGACGCAACATGCTGAGCGGAAAGGTCGAGTTCAAAAGCCGAGCTGAACTTTCAGCCGACTACCGTCCGCTGACGCAGGAAGCCCTGAACAGCATCATTATCCGAGCCTTGCGCGAAGGACTGGACGAGGATTGCAACCCTAAGGCCGACATCACCATGTATGTCAACTCTGAAGAGGTGCGCATGTACAACCCCGTTCTGGCTTTCTTGAACGACCTGCCCAAATGGGACGGACAGAACCACGTTTCCAAGCTGTTCTCGCGTCTGCCTGGCCTCAGTTCGGAGCAACTCGCCTTCTTAGCCGTCTGGCTACGCTCAACGGTAGCCCACTGGCTACAGCTCGACACGATGCACGGCAACGAGGTGGTGCCTGTGCTGATTGGTGCTCAGGGATGTGGCAAGACCACCTTCCTGCGCCGACTGTTGCCCTTTCAGCTTCGCGAGTACTATCTGGACCACCTGAACCTGTCGAACAAGTTCGACAAGGAGATGGCGC
Organism: uncultured Prevotella sp.; assembly: GCA_905233555.1. GTDB lineage: Bacteria > Bacteroidota > Bacteroidia > Bacteroidales > Bacteroidaceae > Prevotella. The sequence goes on from CAJODF010000105.1 coordinate 1,119, forward strand.
TGACGAACAACCTGCTGGTGAACCTCGACGAGCTCGAAGCCATCCGTCCCAGTCAGCACGCTGCCTTGAAGCAGACCTTGTCTAAGAACAAAGTGAACGGTCGCCCCATCTTCGGCAAGGCCCAGGACGACCGTCCTCGCTATGCGTCGTTCGTATCGACTACCAACAATCCGCATCCTCTGACGGATGCAACGGGCAGTCGTCGCTACATCTGCATGACCATTCCCAAGGGTCAGCTGATTGACAATGCCGGCGACATTGACTATGAGCAGTTGTATGCCCAGGTGTTGTACGAAATCCGTGAACTGAATGCTCCCTATTGGTTCAACAACGAGGAGGTGAAACGTATTCAGCAGCTGAACCTCGCCTATATGCAGCAGAAGGACATTGCAGAGATGGTGAAGGCCTGCTTCCGCAAGCCCAAGGAGGGTGAGAAGGTGAAGTCGCTGAACACCACGGAGATGCTGGAGATTATCCGTGACGAGTATCCCAACGTGACTGTTTCGACAAAGGCAAAGGTGGAGTTGGGGCGTGCACTTGTCAGTCTCGATTACGAGCGCCGAGAGCACAGCCATGTGGCTTACTACAAAGCCGTTCCGCTTAAGGCTGCATGATGGCGTGGGAGTGAAAACGGGAGGGAGACGGGAGGGACAACCGATTTACCCTCCCGTGCCTCATCCCTCTGTACATCGGCCTTTCGGACAAAAACGGGAGGAAGGGAGGGACATTTTGAAATTCATTTAAAAAAGAGAAACTAAAACAATTGAGATTATGAATATTGAGAAAGAATTATTAATCGAAAAAGCCAAAGAAGGCTACACGGTTTGTTATATGGAAAACTGTCCGCTGCGCGACCATTGTCTGCGATGGCTCGTGGGACAGCACGTGCCCAGCAGTCATAGCACCTATCGTTGTGTCAATCCACACTTCGAGGGTGTGGCGAGTGCCGACTGCCCCATGTGTCGTAACGACCAGAAGGTACGTTTCGCTAAGGGCATGCAGCACATCTTTACAGATGATATGCCCAAACGCGTGGAGTCTGCTGTCCGCTATGGTATCATCGGCCTTACCAACCGCACCTACTACTTCGAGTATCGCAACGGCTCACGCCTCATCCCCCCTGCCCTGCAACAGGCTATCCGTAACCTGTTTCGCGAAAACGGATGGACAGACGAAGTGAAGTTCGACGGCTATGTAGAAGACTACGACTGGTAGACGAGGGTATAAGGTGATTTCCATCCGATTTGTCCATCTTCCAGATGGGTTTTGTGAATTTCTCCCAGCGGGCAGTCTTTGAGGCGATGGAAAGTGCGTCTAATGCCAATAAGAGCGCCCGCGTGCTGTGCCGTCTGATGTATTCCTATAACACACCCGACTTTTCCTCAGGACCCGTTGATGTTGAAGCTCGTGAGATGGGAACAAAGTTGGAAAGTCCGAGTCGTATGACAATACAAGTTGGTAAAAGTTACATACCAAAAAGTATATGAAACAAAGGAGTATCTTGTTCTTACGGAAATATGGTATCTTTGCAACCAAATGAAGAAATAACAAAAACTGTAAATAGAAGAACAAGATGAAAAAGACCTTTTTTCTGACGATGATTTTAATGCTGTCTGCCTTGAAGATGCAGGCGGCTGTAGACCCTAATTTCTATATCTTCCTGTGTTTCGGCCAGTCGAACATGGAGGGTGCAGCCCGTCCGGAGGCTCAGGATTTGAAGAGCCCTGGTCCTCGTTTCCTGTTGATGCCCGCAGTGGACTTCCCTGAGCAGGGCAGGAAGATGGGTGAGTGGTGCGAGGCTTCTGCTCCGCTGTGCCGTCCCAATACGGGTCTGACTCCTGCCGACTGGTTTGGACGTACGATGGTGGCTTCGCTGCCTGAGAACATCAAGATTGGTGTTATCCATGTGGCCATCGGTGGTATCGATATCAAGGGATTTCTGCCCGATAGCATCAAGAGCTATGTGAAGAAGGCGCCTCAGTGGATGAAGGGAATGCTCGAAGCCTACGACAACAACCCTTATGAGCGTCTGGTCACGTTGGCCAAGAAGGCTCAGAAGGATGGTGTCATCAAGGGTATCCTGATGCATCAGGGTGAGACCAATACGGGCGATCCGAAGTGGGCTGGTATGGTGAAGCAGGTGTATGATAACCTCTGTGGCGACCTGCAACTGAAACCCGAAGAGGTGAACCTCTATGCCGGCAACATTGTTCAAGCTGAGGGCAAGGGAGTGTGTATCGGCTGCAAGAAGCAGATTGACGAACTGCCCAACACGCTGCATACGGCTCAGATTATCTCGTCAGACGACTGCACGAATGGTCCAGACCGTCTGCACTTCGATGCGGC
>CAJODF010000105.1:3537-4321 GCA_905233555.1 uncultured Prevotella sp.
TAAGAAGATTGAGGTTCCTGCCGATGCCTTTATCGCTGAGACCACCGTTCCTGGCAATGAATTCCCCAAGGTCGACAAGGAAGGTCGTGCCTATTTCAGCATATCTGCTCCTGAAGCCCGCAAGATGGTTGTCGACATCTGTGGCAAGAAATATACCATGCAGCCCGATGGCAAGGGAAACTTCATGGCTGTCACCGACCCGCTGGTTGCTGGATTCCACTACTATTTCATGGAGACCAATGGCGTGCGCTTCATCGACCCGGCTACCGAGACTTTCTTCGGGTGCAATCGTGAGGCTGGTGGCATCGAGATTCCTGAGGGTGAGGAGGGCAACTACTACCGTCCACAACAGGGCATAGCCCACGGACAGGTGCGCAGCATCTACTATTATGCCAACGCTACCCATGAGTGGCGCCACGCCATGGTCTATACGCCCGCCGAATATGAGAAGGGTAAGAAGAAATACCCCGTTCTTTACCTGCAACACGGTATGGGTGAGGATGAGACTGGCTGGAGCAAGCAGGGCCACATGCAGCATATCATGGACAATCTGATAGCCTCGGGTGAGGCCAAGCCCATGATTGTCGTAATGGAGAGTGGTGACATCAAAGCTCCTTTCAAGGGTGGAGATAATCGTCAAGGCTTTAGCACCTATGGCAACTCGTTCTATGACGTGATGATTAACGATCTTATACCAACCATAGACCAGAAGTTCCGCACGCTGACAGACCGCGACCATCGTGCGATGGCCGGTCTGTCGTGGGGCGGACACCAGACGTTCGAC
>CAJODF010000106.1 GCA_905233555.1 uncultured Prevotella sp.
GGACTTGTTGAAAATGGTGGGCAACAGCGATGCTGATGCCGAGCGCATGATGCAGGCCGCATGGGCCATAGAACACCGAATTGGCATCAAGCAGTTGAATCAGGTGGACAAACGTGACCCGCAGAAGACCACCCATATCATGCCGTGGGAGCAACTGTTGCAGGATTTCAAAGGCATCGACTGGACAGACTATCGCGACATCCTCGACATGCCTAAGGATATCGACAAGGTGGACGTCAGTCAGATCGAGCCGCTCCACGAGGTAGAAAAAGTGCTGGCCGAGGCGAGCGTTGAGGACTTGAAAGCGTATATAGAACTGCACGTCATAAGAGCCTTCCGCCATTACCTCAGCGATGCTTTTGAAGACCGCTGCTTCGAAGCCAGCAAGGCCGTCAGTGGTGTGCAGGAACAGGAACCTCGCTGGAAACGTGCCGTCAGCGAAATCAGTGAAAATCTGGGCGAAACCATCGGCAAACTATATGTGGCGGAGTACTTCCCCGAGTCGAGCAAACAGCGTGTCTATCGTCTGGTAAAGGACCTGCAACAGGCTTTCGAGGACCGTCTGAAAGAAAACACATGGATGAGCGATTCTACCAAGGCAAAGGCATTGGAGAAACTGCACGCTATGTACATCAATGTGGGCTATCCTGACAAATGGGAGGATATGGAGAAGTTCATTGACATTCGCGAAAACGAGAACCTCGTCGAGAACTTTATCCGCATTAAGCAGGAGGCACGCGCTGCCCTATTCCGCAAGTATTGGCATAAGCCTGTAGATAAGAAGATGATGCCATTTTCTCCACAGACGGTGAACGCCTGCTATATTCCACTATTCAACAGCATCAACTTCCCCGCTGCTATCCTGCAGCCACCGTTCTTTGATGCAGAGGCCGACTATGTCTCGAACTATGGAGCCGTCGGTACCGTTATTGGTCACGAATTGACCCACGGCTTTGACGATGAAGGTTGCCAGTACGACAAGGACGGAAACCTGAAGAATTGGTGGACTGCCAATGATAAGGCAAAGTTTGACGAACGCGCCAAAGTTCTTGCTGACTGGTTCTCGGAGCAGGAGGCTCAACCTGGCTTGAAGGTAAACGGCCAAAAGACCCTGGGCGAAAACATCGGTGACAACGGCGGACTGAAGGTGGCGTATCGTGCTTTCGAGAACCGAATGAAGCAGGAGCCACAGGAGTCAAAAGATGGCTTCACCTCCGCCCAGCGTTTCTATCTGGCTTACGCCCGTATCTGGGCTAGCAATATAACGGATGAGTTCCTCGCCTACATAGTCAATAGTGATGTCCACTCACCAAACATCTTCCGTGTGAATGCCGCCCTGCCAATGATTGACAGTTGGTACGATGCCTTCCACATCAAGCCCACAGACAAGATGTTCATCCCCAAAGAGAAAAGGGCTTTGGTATGGTGAGTTCCCCGTGTTTAATCTGAAAACATAAATATTTTAACCCCTAAAAATAATCAAAGTATGCGAAAAATGAACAAACGGATGCTTGCCGCCATCCTGATTTGCGGCATGACAACAGTGCTCTCGTCATGCATTAGCAACGATGACAACCCAGTTCCTACTGAGCCAGAGAAGAGCAATGCAATAGACTATTCCCAGAAGTCCAATTGGTATCAGATTCCAGAAATCACGAAGCCCTACGACACGTTCTACATCCTCGCAACGGAGTATGTGGTGTCGAGTATGGATGAGGGAGCCTCCGATTACGCGCCAATCGGTTGCCCAGAAATGATAGAGAAAGCACCGGGCGAATACGAGGCGCATGCAAGCGTATATCAGGATGCCACCAATGTGTTCGTGCCGTGGTATCGCCAAGCCGGTTTGCGCTTCGCCAGTGAAGTTGCAAAGGAGACGGGGAACATCGACGCCGCCATTTCCGGCATGCCCTACGATGATATCACTGCTGCCCTCGACTACTACTTCAAGAACTACAACCAAGGCCGTCCGTTCATCATTGCAGGCCACAGTCAGGGTTCTGCCATGACTAAACTCGTGCTGAAGAATTATTTCAAAGAGCATCCCGACTACTACAGCCGCATGATTGCTGCCTACGTCATAGGTTATTCCGTCACGAAGGATGACCTCAAGGAATACCCGCACATGAAGTTTGCAACCGGCGAGAGCGACACAGGTGTCATCATCAGTTGGAACACCGAGGGCATCAAGAACGTGGAGGAGAACGCCTATAACGTCGTGGTGTTGCCAGGTGCCATCAGCATCAATCCGCTGAACTGGAAACTTGACGACACCTACGCACCAGCGAGCATGAACCTGGGTTCATATATGCCAAACGAGGAAGGTAAGTACGAGTTCATCGATGTCAGCGCAGATGCGCAGGTAAACCTCGAACGCGGAGTAGTCGTGACGAACGCCCTTACCGAACCGTTGCCTGAGGAACTCTCTGAGATTGCCAAAATCTTCGGACCTGACGGCCGGCACGCCAGCGACTATTCGTACTTCTACAACAACATCAAGGACAACGTGGCGAAGCGTATCGCGACTTATAAGTCAAACCACTAACAGCCAGTACTCAAATATGTTAATTGAAAGAATATGAGTAAATTTAGTAAATGGATGTCGGCCGCCATTCTGATTTGCGGCACGACAACGATGCTCAATTCATGCATCTCCGAAACAGACAACCCCGTTCCTACGACTCCGGAGAGCCAGAACGGCGAGAACAAAAAGATTACTGACGGCAACTATGACAAATCGCTGGCTGTCAAGTGTATTAACGGCACCTTCGTTGGCAAAAAGACGGAGAATGTCATTACCTATAAGGGCATTCCGTTTGTAGGGCAGCAGCCCGTAGGCAACCTGCGTTGGAAAGCACCTGTAGATGTTGTGGCAGATAATGGTGTCTATGAAGCCTATTATAATGCGAAAGCCTCCTGCCAGAGCGAGGAAATCAGCAATTATCAGTGTATCTGAACGTGTGGAAAGCGGAGGGCACATCTGCTGAGAAGAAGCCGGTTATGGTATATATTCACGGAGGTGCCTGGACTGTGGGCGGTACGGGCGTCGATTTGTTTGATTGCACTAATTTCATCCAAGAGAATCCGGATGTCATCGTTGTTACAGTCGCTTACAGACTCGGCATCTTAGGTTTCCTCCATTTGTCTCATCTGCCTGACGGTAAGGACTATCCAGACGCACAAAATCTGGGGCTTCTAGACCAAAAGATGGCCTTGAAGTGGGTTCATGAGAACATTGCAGGCTTCGGCGGCGACCCTGACAATGTGACCATTTGGGGAGAGTCTGCCGGTGGTGCAAGCGTGACTATGCTTCCGCTGATCAAGGGCGCTCAACAGTATTTTAAGAAAGTCATTGCCCAGAGTGGTGCCCCCTCACAAACAAGGTCTGAGGAAGAGGCTATTGCATGTACGGACGATGTGATGAAAGTCCTTGGCTGCAAGACTGTTGCCGACCTACAGAAAGTTGATGCCAAGAAACTTGTGGAAGCAGCAGGAGCCGTGCTCACATTACGCATGTTCCCTGAAAGAGATGACAGAGTTCTGCCTTTAGAGCCACATGAGGCATACGCAAATGGCACAGCGAAAGATATAGTATTCCTGCAGGGCTGCAACAAGGACGAGATGAACTACTTCGTGTCATCCATGGGAGTAGAAGACTTCAAAGCATGGGCCGCTGACCGCAAGACAAAGAAATACGCTCAACTGCCAGATGAAGAGAAAGCACTTGTCGAAAGTTTCTGCAATGAAGGGGCTGTAGAAGACTGGGAACCTGACAGCCGTTTATTCAGCCAGAGTTGGTTTATTGCGCCGTGCATCAGAATGTCGGAGAACCAGACCAAAGCCGGCGGCAAGTCGTACACATATTTCTACAGGGTAGAATCTTCCATGCCGATATTGAAAGCCGCACACGGAGAAGAACTTCCCATCGTATTCTGTCATCCGGAGATGACCGACGGAAGACCATACGACGCAACCTTCTCTAAGACCATGCGCAAGATGTGGGTTCAGTTTGCCAAGACTGGCAACCCATCGCTCAGTGCCGACATCTCCCCAGACGGGAAGGCAAAAGAGTGGCCGCTCTACGACTTAGGGGACAAGAAAGTGATGGTTCTCGACGAGTTCGACATCCATCCGGCAAAAGAATCCGAGGTAAAGATTGTAGATTGGAACAAGAGTTATTTCCTGACCAACTATTATATGCTTTGATTGGTTCACTATACCGCCCGAAAGCCATTGCTTCGCTTTCGGGCGGTGTCTCTTGTTTCTGTCGGTGTTCGGCTTTTGCCGACGATTCTGGCAGGGTGTCCAGAGGGGTGCAACACCTCGGCCTATTGGGGATTTTTAGCACAAACTTTGTGCGGCTCGAAAAATCCCCTAATAGGCTACGGTATTTCCCGACTCGTGGAAATATCCGTACCTGCGCCAGCATTAAGCCCGTCGCATATTGCTTAGTCTGTTGCTTGATTGATAAACAAGTAAATCAGCAAATCAATAAATCATACTATTATGCAATCACTCAATCAGTAGTTCACTCAATCATGCAATCATTAGATGGTACGTTAGAGCGTTAGTGCGTTAGTACATTCCAACATTAGAGCGTTCCAACATTAGAGCATTCCAACATTAGAGCATTCCAACTCGACTAACTTGTCATGCCGTTGGTTGAGGTTAGAATGACCTCAAACGGCTTATGGTTGCGTTCAATACGCTCCATCAGTTCCCTACGGACTGCCCTTGCCTGGTAGGAGTTAAGTCGGAAAGCAAGCAGCAGAACGACCTCCATATTATATACGGTCATATATAGATTGTCTCTCTTCTTGATTGTTCGCTCTGCCTCAAATGGTTTTACCAATTCCACTTTGTAGAGGGCTTTGATGGCGTTTCTCAGTCTGGGAATGAACACTCCGAACAAATCCACCATCTCGGACTCGCTCATCCATATCTCCCCACTCGGTATAGTCAGTTCGGGGTACTCGCTATACTCACTCCACTTGATGATGTTTCTCTCTTCCATGTCCCTATGCTATTTTGATATTGTTGAATGATGCGTTTAACTTGTTACCCAGCATTGTCAGGTCGTTGTCTAACTTCTGCGTTGTGATGCGGGCGTATATTTGTGTCGTGACGATATTGGTGTGTCCCAATACTCGGCTCACGCTCTCTATGGGCATACCATTGGTTAGAGCCATCGTAGCGAATCCATGCCTTGCGCAATGCAAAATTATCGAGATTGCAGACTAAAGCAGATGAAAGCAGTTGGCACGGTAAACGGTTGTAAATGAAGTGGTTTTCCATGTTCTTCCATTTTGA
>CAJODF010000107.1 GCA_905233555.1 uncultured Prevotella sp.
TACGACGAGGCTAAGAAGGCTATGAAGGCCAGCCAGAAGGAGTTCGCCAAGACCCTCGCTTCTTATGCTGACTGCTATGTGATGGATGCCTTCGGTACCGCTCACCGCAAGCACGCCTCTACCGCTGTCATCGCCGACTACTTCGATGCTAACAACAAGATGCTCGGTCTGCTGATGGAGAAGGAAGTTCAGGCTGTTGACAATGTGCTCTCTAACATCAAGCGCCCGTTCGTGGCCATCATGGGTGGCTCGAAGGTTTCTTCGAAGATCGGTATCATCGAGAACCTGCTCGGCAAGGTCGATAAACTCATCCTCTGCGGTGGTATGACCTACACCTTCGCAAAGGCTCACAACGGCGAGATCGGCGACTCTATCGTGGAACTCGACAAACTGGATGTGGCTCTGGGCGTTGAGGAACTGGCCAAGAAGAACGGCGTAGAGTTGGTGCTCGGCAGCGACTGCACCGCTACCAACGGCCTCGACTTCGGTACGATGACTGTCAAGGAGGGTGCTGAGATCATCAACTGCCCCGCCAACAAGGTGCCCGCAGGCTTCGAGGGCGTGGATGCCGGTCCTGCCTCTCAGGACGACTTCCGCAAGGCCATCGCCGGTGCTAAGACCATCCTGTGGAACGGTCCTGCCGGTGTGTTCGAGTGCGACGCATTCACCGCTGGTTCACGTGCCATCGGCGAGGCTATCGCCAAGGCAACTGCCGAGGGTGCATTCTCTCTGATCGGTGGTGGCGACTCTGTGGCTTGTGTCAACAAGTTCGGTCTCGCTGACCAGGTTTCTTACATCTCTACCGGTGGTGGCGCTCTGCTCGAGGCCATCGAGGGTAAGGTACTTCCTGGCGTAGCAGCCATCAAGGGCGAGTAAAAGTGAAAACTCTTTTTTTCATGATAATGATGGCCGGGGCGCTCTGCGCTTGCGGCCATCGTGCTTCTCAGACAGAGGGCACCACCGGGGCTGACAGCACGGTGACGGACAGCGCGCCCATCGCCGTTGAGAACTTAATCGAGGTGGAGACCGTCAGTTTCGAGAAGAACGACTCCACAGCCGAAGTCTCGCTCCTCATCCAATGGCCCACGAAAGGCGAAAAAGCCATTGTCGATAGTCTGCAGCAGTTCATCGGCGAATTGGTTGGCAGCAAGATCGGCAGTCCCCAGGCCATCGAGGCCTACGGCGAATCGCTCTTCAAGATACTCTCAGACGAATGGCACGGCGTCTATGACGAGATGGAACCCGACGACCGCCTGGGTGCCTTCTCAAAGACCCACGACGTCACCTTTCCCGACCAGACCGACCGCTACATCACCCTCTTCTACCACACCTTCGACTATGGCGGCGGTGCTCACGGCTACACCACCGAGGTGGGCTTCACGTTCCGCAAGAGCGACGGCAAGCAACTCGGCGAACAGATTCCCATGCTCACCGACACCGACTCGCCCAAGTTCGCCCAGATACTGAAAGAAGGCGTGCGCAGTTTCTTCTCCGATGGTACGGAACCGATGTCCGACGAAGAACTGCTGGAGTATCTTTTCGCCGAGGAAGTCGAATCCCTCGACAACCTCCCACTCCCCGGCAACCATCCCTATTTCACCAAGACAGGTGTCGTCTTCCTCTACACCCAGTACGAGATAGGGCCCTACTCCAGCGGCATCATCCGCTTCGAGGTCCCCTTCAACGACATCCTCCCCTTCCTCACCCCCGAGGCCCAAGCGCTGTTAGAGTAAAACAAAATGCCATAGTTATATTCAGCGATTAAATATTTGTCCTTTTTTGTTTGTTTATTCAGAAAATATGTTTATCTTTGCAACCTAATCAAACATTTAAAAGATATGACAGCAATAGAATTAAATGCAATGAACACAGAACTTTGGCAAAGTATAGGTGCCATTGCTGATAGTGAACCGCTGATGAAGCGGCTTACCCGATTTGCCAAGAAACTGGTGAAAGAGAAGAATGACCCCACTTTGATGACTAAAGAGGAGTTCTTCGCTAAGATTGAACGAGCAGAGAAACAACAAGGCAAGAGTTTTGCAAGTGTTGACGAACTCGACAAATATATACGTAGTCTATGAGCCGATATAAGGTTATCATCAAGGAAGAGGCACAAGAAGACTTGAAAAAATTGCTTCTCCACGAGCCCAAAATATACAAAAAGGCCATGAAGTTTATTGGTGAACTTTATGAGCATCCCAAAACGGGGTTGGGGCATCCAGAGCCATTGAAAGGTAAGCCAGAAGGTAGATGGAGCCGTGAGATAACCAAAAAGCATAGACTTATTTATCGAATCTTCGAAACGGAAGTCCATGTTGATGTACTCTCTGCCTATGGTCATTATGGGGATAAGTAGATAGCCCCCTACTCCAGCGGCATCATCCGCTTCGAGGTCCCCTTCAACGACATTCTCCCCTACCTCACCCCTGAGGCCCAGGCGCTGATAGAATAAAACAAAGAACGCAATCCCAAAATAGAAAATCTCCGAATTCTTTGGCAGTTCGGAGATTTTTATTTACCTTTGCACCCAAGCATCAAGAGCAGTCATCTTCGGATGGACTCGCCAACCGAGCATTAGGAGCCACGGTGGTCAGTACGATGTGGAAGCAACATTTATTCACTTCAAAAACATCCTTATTATG
>CAJODF010000108.1 GCA_905233555.1 uncultured Prevotella sp.
CAGAAGTTTGAAAAGAACCCAAATTGACATAAAGTAGTGCTTTATATTCGAAATTTCGCTGCAAAGATATAAAAAAAAACACAGATTGCACAGATTATCGCAGATTATTTTTTATCTTTGCAGAAAAATTTTCCTGAAACAGCAAAACAGAATGGAACAGACAGTACAGATTCTCATTAAGAATAACGGACAGACCATTGAGGTGCCGATGGGTGCCCAACTGGAAGAAGTGTACCAACTCTCAGGCCTGCAGATGGAGCACGGACCCATCTCTGCCCACGTGAATAATAAGGTGGAAGGCATGCACTACCGCGTCTATAAGCAGAAAGAGGTGGAGTTTCTCGACATCACCTCTGCCAGTGGCAGCAGAGCATATACCCGCACACTCTTCTTTGTACTCTGTAAGGTAGCCCACGAACTCTTCGACCCCTGCAAGGTGGCCATCGACATCCCTGTCAGCAACGGCTACTATGTGAACCTCAACATCGGGCGCCCCGTCACCCTCGATGATGCGGGAGCCATCCGCCGTCGTATGCAGGAAGTTGTGGATGCCGCCATGCCCATCCATCGCCACGAGACCACTTCACACTCTTCGACAGCCTGCACAACCATTCGAAAGTGAAACTGCTGAAATCCACAGGGCGAATCTTTACAACCTATTACGACATCGACGGCTATGTAGACTACTACTATGGTTCGCTGCTCACCAATACAAAGCAACTCTACCTCTTTGGCGTGGAGAAATACTACGACGGTCTGTTGTTGCGCCTGCCGTCACGCGAACACCCCAACGAACTCGGCGAGATGACCCACCAGGACAAGATGTTCGGCATCTTCAAGGAGCACCACCAATGGCAGGACATCCTCGGACTGCGCACCGTGGGCGACCTGAACGATGTCATCCAACAGGGGCACTACTCCACCCTTATCCAGATCAGCGAAGCCCTGCAGGAGAAGAAAATGGCACAGATAGCCGACGAGATCACCCGTCGCAAGGGTACCAAACTCGTGCTCATTGCCGGCCCCTCATCGTCAGGGAAGACCACGACCTGCAAACGTCTCAGCGTACAACTGGCCGTCAACGGCATACGACCTGTGAACATCTCACTCGACGACTATTTCGTCAATCGTGAGAACACGCCTCGTGACGAGAAGGGCGACTACGACTACGAACATCTGCACGCCCTCAACCTCCCACTCTTCAACGAACAACTCGCCGCCCTCTTCCGTGGCGAGGAGGTGGAACTGCCACGCTACGACTTCCAGACAGGCACCAGCGGTAGAAGTGGTAAGAAGCTGCGCCTTGGCGAGAACGAGATACTCGTCGTCGAAGGCATCCACGCCCTGAATCCTGAGTTGACGGCACAGATCCCCAACGAACAAATCTACCGCATCTATGCCTCGGCACTGACCACCATTCTGCTCGACAAGCACAACTATATCCCCACCACTGACAACCGACTGCTGCGTCGCATCATCCGCGACCATAAGTACCGTGGCGTGAGTGCCAAGGAGACCATCCGTCGCTGGCCGTCCGTGCGTGCCGGTGAAAACAAGTGGATATTCCCCTTCCAGGAGAATGCCGACGCGATGTTCAATACTGCCATGCTCTTTGAACTGGCTGTCATCAAGTGTCAGGCAGAGCCACTCCTGGAACAGGTGCCCGAAAACTGTCCCGAGTATGCGGAGGCCTACCGGCTGCGCAAGTTCCTTAGTTATATCCGTCCCATCCCCGAGACACAGATACCGCCCACCTCGCTGCTCCGCGAGTTCCTCGGTGGCTCCTCATTCAAATACTAACTTGAATATTTATCGTAAGAAAAATGCATATTTGCAAGAATTTGCAAGAATTCTCAAGCAAACATGCATTTTTTAGGCTTTTCTTTCGTTTATTTCGACAAAATTGCATAATTTTGCAGCGCATTTTGAAACCCCCTTTTTGAAAGTTAGTAATAAAACTCAATTATATGGCAGAAAAATTAGAAGTGAAGGAGCTCGACCAGGTGGTTGTACGCTTCTCAGGTGACTCCGGCGACGGTATGCAACTTGCCGGAAACATCTTCTCTACGGTTAGTGCCACCGTTGGTAACGGCATATCCACATTCCCCGACTATCCCGCCGACATCCGTGCCCCGCAAGGCTCGCTGACGGGTGTTTCCGGCTTCCAGGTACATATCGGTGCCGGCAAGGTCTATACCCCAGGCGACAAGTGCGATGTGCTGGTGGCCATGAATGCCGCTGCCCTGAAAACGCAGTACCGCTACGCCAAATCCGGTGCCACCATCATCATCGATACCGACTCTTTCGGTCCCAAGGATCTGGAGAAGGCACAGTTTGCTACCCCCGACTACCTCGGAGAGATGGGTATCGACCCGGATCGCGTCATCCAGTGCCCCCTCACCACGATGGTAAAGGACTGTCTGGCTGACTCGGGTATGGACATGAAGGCCATGATGAAATGTAGAAATATGTTCGCCCTCGGACTGGTCTGCTGGCTCTTCGACCGCGACCTGAACCTCGTGGCCAACTTCCTGCGTGAAAAGTTCGCCAAGAAACCCGCCATTGCCGAGGCCAACATCAAGGTCATCCAGGCTGGTTACGACTATGGACACAATACACACTCTTCGACAGTGAACGTCTATCGTGTGGAGTCGAAGGAGAAGGAACCCGGACGCTATATGGATATCACCGGTAACAAGGCGACTGCCTACGGTTTCATCGCAGCTGCCGAGAAGGCCGGCCTGAAACTCTACCTCGGTTCCTATCCTATCACCCCTGCTACCGACGTGCTCCACGAGCTCTCTAAGCACAAGTCGTGTGGCGTCATCACCGTACAGTGCGAGGATGAGATCGCAGGATGTTCTTCTGCCCTTGGTGCATCGTTCGCTGGCGCCCTGGGTGTCACCTCTACCTCTGGTCCTGGTATTTGCCTGAAGTCAGAAGCCATGAACCTCGCCGTCATCATGGAGTTGCCCCTCGTGGTACTCGACGTGCAGCGTGGTGGTCCTGCTACGGGTCTTCCCACGAAGTCAGAGCAGACTGACCTGCTACAGGCCCTCTTCGGACGTAACGGTGAGAGTAATGGCTGCCACCAGCCCTACCGACTGCTTCGATGCTGCCTATCAGGCAGCCAAGATTGCTCTGGAACACATGACACCCGTCGTCCTGCTCACCGATGCTTTCGTGGCCAATGGCTCTGGTGCCTTCAAACTCCCCGATATAAACCTATTAGCCCCAATCAACCCACCCTATGTTCCTGAGGAACTGAAGGGCAAGTGGACTCCCTATATGCGTGCCGAGAACGGTACCCGTTACTGGGCTGTGCCTGGTCGTGAGGGATTCACCCATATCCTCGGCGGACTAGAGAAGGACTCGAACACAGGTGCCATCTCCACAAATCCTGAGAACCACGACCTGATGACACGTCTGCGCCAGCAGAAGATAGCCAATATCCAAGTACCTGACCTCGAGGTGGATGGCGACGCTGATGCAGACCTGCTGATTGTAGGCTTCGGCTCTACCTACGGTCATCTGCGCTCTGCGATGGATGAACTCCGTGCCAAGGGCTACAAGGTGGCTCAGACCCATTTCAAGTACTTGAACCCGTTGCCGAAGAACACAGCCGATGTACTGAAGAAGTACAAGAAGGTGGTTGTCGCTGAGCAGAACATGGGTCAACTTGCCGCCTACCTCCGCATGAAGGTCGATGGCTTCGTTCCCTATCAGTTCAACCAAGTCAAGGGTCAGCCC
>CAJODF010000109.1 GCA_905233555.1 uncultured Prevotella sp.
TATAAACTATAAACTTTAAACTATAAACTACAACCCAATCTCCTTCATCAGTTCCTTAATCTCCTCAGCCGTCAGATGCTCTTCCTTCACGAAGAAACTAAACATCGACTTAAAACTATTCCCGAAGAAATCGTCCTTCACCTCCTCCATCACCTGACGGCGATATTTCTCTTTGGTGATAAGGGGCGTATAGATCAACAATTTGCCCGTCCCTTTCTTATGCTCTACAAACCCTTTCTGTGTCAGGATCTTCAGGAAGGTGGCGATAGTGGTGTAGGCAGGTTTCGGTTCTGGATAATGCGCCAGAATATCGTTGACACATGCCCCTTTTTGCAATTCCCACAGGACATTCATCACCTGCATTTCACCTTTGGTCAATGTCTGTTGCTTCATACCAATTTGTCTTTAATGCTTGACTGTCGCAAAATTACTAAGTTTTTAAAAATCTAAAGTCTTAGTAATCGCAAATCTTTCAAAATCAGCGATTCTTTAACTTTCATTATTAGTAATTCAACGGCTGTTATTAGTAATTAACGCACAATCAGTCTTTGAATTCGAGTTCGAGCTGGATCCAGCGGGGTTGTGTCTGATAAGTAGTGCCTTTCTGATTAGAGACGCCAAGACCGATGAGGCGAATAGGATGGGAATGGTATTCCACACTGTGCATCAGTTGTTTGGCAAGGGGAAGGATGTCGTCCTTGGTACGAAGGATGTGGTCGACGGTGATGCTGCGAGTGATCTGTTGGAAGTCCTCGAACTTCACTTTCAGCGTCAGAGTGCGGCCTTCGAAATCGTTTTTCTCAATGCGACGGACGAGTTCGAGCACGGTGTGATAGAGGTGGATGGTAACATCGGCATTCTGGTTAATATCCTTTTCGAAGGTCCGCTCACAACTGACCGACTTGCGCTCCCATTCGGAAATAACGGGCCGATTGTCGATACCTCGGGCGAAGTCGTAAAACACCTGCCCCATCTTGCCAAACTCCTGTTGCAGTCGATTGAGCGACATCTGACGAAGATCGGCTCCAGTAAAGATTCCCATGTGGTGCATCTTATCAGCCGTCTTCTGACCCACGCCCCAGATCTTCTCCACCCTCAACTGCGCAATGAAGTCGAGCGCCTTGTCAGGATGAATCACCGTCAAGCCGTCGGGCTTGCGCCAGTCGGAGGCAATCTTCGCCAGGAACTTGCAATAACTGACGCCCGCTGATGCCGTCAGATTGGTGGTTTCCCTGATGCGCTGCTTAATCTCACGGGCGATGTCCACACCAAGTTCAATACCACGTTTGTTGTCTGTCACATCCAGGAAAGCCTCATCGAGCGAGATGGGTTCTATCAGGTCGGTATAGTCGTGGAAGATGTCATGCAATTGCGCCGACACCTCTTTATATCTGTGGAAATGCGGTTCGATGATGATGAGTTGCGGACACAGACGCTTGGCCACCTGAATGGACTGAGCCGAATGGACACCAAAGCGACGAGCCTCGTAGCTGGCCGTCGACACCACACCCCGCTCCGCATCGTGGCCAACGGCGATGGGCAGGCCCTTCAGTTCAGGGTGGTCGAGCAGTTCCACAGCAGCGAAGAACTGATCCATGTCGACATGAATAATCTTCTTCATTGCTGCAAATTTACTAATTTCTGACGAAACTAATGCCGCAAAATATAACTTTTTACTTTCTTATGGTGTTTGTACTGTCCAGCAGCCTGACATTCGGGAAGCGTTCCTTGATGTAGGCTTTCTCAGGGTCGGTCATATTCCCCTCGATGGTGAGTCTGTCGATCGTCAGTTTGTCCATCCAATCCGGTAGCATGACTCTCCCTGTGAACACAAGGTGCAACGATTTGATTCGACCTAGTTCTGACAGCATGATGGGCACTTCCTGAACACGCAGGTGAATCCACCCGTTTTCGTTGTCTTTCTTGAGTTGATTCAACATGTCTTTTTCGTCCTGTGATATGCGGACGAGCCAGCCTATCTTGGGCGTCACCATGTGGCTTTTCTTATCGACCTGGGCGCCGATGAACCCGGCCCAGAGTTCCATCGCGGTCTCGCTGATGGGATGACTGTCGGACGGATCGATGACACGATATTTGAAACCGACGCGCACATATTCCGTCGGCATATCCTTGGTGTACTCTACCTTATCGGGTGTATGTCCGTACTCATCGGGGAAGAGTTTCAGTATCCAACCGTCGAGCTTCGTAGGTGTTTCCCCCGTACAGCCACCGCCCTCCAGCTTATTGATGCCTACTTTCTTTACAATGCTGCTCCAGAATGCCCGTTTCGGATGACCGTCGGCCGTTTGTATGAATTCCGCAAGGATCGGTTCCAGTTCGCTGATCCACGGCTCAAGGCCGTATTGTTTCAGTTGTCTTGTCTTCTCCAGCACTTTCTGCCAGTCCTTGACCGTTCCCGTTAGTGTGACGCTGGGTATGCCGCAGACGATATAATCGACGATATACTCGAAATAGGACTTCATGCGACGCCACGCGCTCTGCTGTGCCTGTCGTTGTGAAGTCAGAGGTAATGATCTGGGCAATGTTTCCCTTGGTGTGTTGGTTGATCTTTGAGGCGAACCGGCTGATAAGCGGCGGCCAATTGTAGCCTTCGACCAGCAGGTCCCTATTAGTCACAATGACCAAGTCCTTCTTGCCCTTGTGGCTTACCAGTTTGGGGCGCAGTTCCTCGGCATGGGCATTCACGTATCTTGCGAAGCCCTGACTGATGGCGAGCCAGATCATATCGGGCGAGAGCGTGACGGACAGATGATTGGCGTAAGCCTCGACGATGCTCCTGTAGAAAGCGTCCTTACCCAGAGCCTTGAGGTTGTTCTCTTTGGAGAAGCTCGTCGCGATGATACGCTGTACATCCTTTGGTATCTGCTCTTCCGAAAGCCAATACTCGGCAACGCCCTTGCCTGTATACAGATAGTCAAAAAACTCGTCTATGGGGGTAATATGCTCATCAACCACGAAGGATATGCTGCCCTTTTCGCGGGCAAGGATCTTAACAGGGAATTCTTCTGATGCCGCTGTTGTGGCGAGAGCAGGCAGG
>CAJODF010000110.1 GCA_905233555.1 uncultured Prevotella sp.
GTCTTTGATTTCTTGGCTGCTGCAGAGAGGTCGAGAACATACGCCGAGGCGGGCTCCATCGTCTTATAGGAGAGGTAGGCGATGGCGGGGGCATGAGCCGCCGCATCGAAGCGGTAGACATAGTCGCCCTCGGCAGGGAGTTTCGTAATCTTACCCGTCTTGGGATTGAGTGAGAAGAGATTCACGTAGTCGCGGTCTTCGGCAGAGAAATAAATCTGTCCGTCAGCCCACGACCAGTCAGGCCCTCCGTCAATGGAGGGATCGAAATCCTTTGTCATCGGCGTGACTTTCTTCGAGGCGATGTCGTAGAGGAACAGTTCGTTCTCCGTCATGCTCGGCGTGACATCGGCAGGCAGTTGGCATCCGATGCGATCGAAGGCTTCAGGTGTGCCAGTAAAGAGAATCTGCGTACCATCCGGCGAGAAGCCGCAACTACCCAGGAATCCGATACAGGTAAACAAGGTGTCTATCTTCAAGGTCTGCGCATCTATGACAAACACATCCTCCACCTCTGTCGGACGCTTGGTCAGACGGGAATAGGAAGAGATGACGAGCAATTTACGACCATCCTGCGAGATGTCGGCAAGACGTTCGCCTTTCGAGCCGAAGGTGATGCGCTGGGTGATGCCAGTGGCTATGTCGTACTTGGCCAGGTACCGTCTGTCGCGCCAACCGGGTTGACGGTCATCCATCTCCAGAACCTCAAAGACATCCTTGTCCTCCTTCGGTCCTTTTTCCTCTATTGAGAAAATCAGGTAGTCCTCAGTTGGAGCCACGGTATAACTGCCCTCTGGAATGTCGCAGGCAAAACGGGTACGGGCACCGTTGCGAGGCTCCACCTTATATAATACGCGTTTGTTGCCTTCTTTCTCTTCCTCTGCTCTTGGGCATCCAACGAGGATTGTGTGACGGACGGGAGACGAGGCGCTGGGTCTTGGTCTCGCGGAGTTCGTAGTCCCAACGGCTGTTGCCGCCCCGTTCCGTTGTCTGATAAGAAAGCACCACCAACTGTCCGTCGGCAGAGAGGGAGCCACCTCTCACACGCTTGCCGTCGGTGAGGTCGTGAACCATATAGGGATGTCTGGCTTCAAGTGTATAGGCAACCGTCTGTGGTGCATCAATGGTGACCTTGATGGAGTCGGTGTCTTTCGGCTCAGCAAGATACTTGATGGTGAAGGTGTGGTGCTCAGGGGCGAGTTTCAGGTCGGGAGAGCCTTCTGCTCCATCGATGAAGAGTTTGTAGTTCTTCGGTCCCTTCACCTCAATCTTTCCCTTCAGGTAGTCACTATTATTGACATAGAAGGAGAGCAGACCCACACTACGGCTTTCCTCTAACGAGGGCAACACCTGACCATCGAACATCCTCGATGCAGGTGATGACAGGCTCATGGCATTCATCAGCGTCTTGTCATCGTATTTCTTGCCCTGCACATCGACGGTGTCGAAGGCGACGGGTGCCGCCACAGCGTATGGGCCAGAGAGGTTAAACTGCGTGATGTCCGTCTTCACTTGCGATGATACAGTCATTGCCGTCATCAACATTCCAAAAATAAAAATCCTTTTCATATAATATGTACTTGCTAAAGCACAAAATTACATAATTATTCCGAACTACCCATTAAGATATCACGATTTATTCTTTCCCTTTAATTTATTTAACATATAACAAATCGTACATTGTATGTATTTTTGTTGCAATGAACGATTTTTGTTATCAAATGAAACATTATTTATTGTTTGTATCAGGTTTTTACTGTACTTTTGCAGCAGAAAGTTCAAACAATAAATGAGTAACAATATGAAAAAGTTAATGACAACAATCGCGGCTGCGGTGCTGATGGCGACATCAGTACAGGCTCAGGTGCAGCCGAATGTGCTGGGAGAGAACCATGCAATGGTACGAGTAGAGCAAGGAAAGAAATACCTGTTGCTACCCGTGCAGGAGAAAGAAGAGAACGCACACATTGCCGTGCTCAATGGAAAGAACGAAATGGTGAAGCGGCTGAACGTAAGACTGGCCGTAGATAAAGTAGATTATTTTGTCCCCCTGGAACTTAATCAGGCCATGTTACTCGACATCACTTTTCAGGGTGATCGTCGTACAACAGGTGCCGTGAAAGACTTTGTATGCTGGAAGGAGATAAAACACAGTGACACGTTCGACACGACAAACCGTGAGAAATTCCGTCCGGCTTATCATCATACACCAGTGTACGGCTGGATGAACGATCCTAATGGTATGTTCTACAAGGATGGCGTGTGGCATCTTTATTATCAGTTTAATCCCTATGGCTCACAATGGGAGAATATGACCTGGGGACACTCCACGTCAAAAGACCTTATTCACTGGGAGGCCCAGCCCTTGGCAATCGAGTCCGACTGGTTAGGCACTATTTTCTCAGGGTCATGTGTGACTAATGGCAATGATGTCGTGGCTTTCTATACCTCAGCCGGACACCATCAGACGCAGTCGATGGCAGTATCCAAGGATGGCGGACTGACATTTGAAAAGTTCAGTGGCAATCCAATCCTGACGAGCGACGCACCGGATTTCCGTGATCCGAAGGCATTCTGGAATGAGGAAGCAAAGGTATGGAACCTCATTCTGGCCGCTGGTCAAGAAATGCGTATCTACTCATCGAAGGACTTGAAAGCATGGAAATACGAATCATCATTTGGTAAGGAATATGGCAATCATGGCGGCGTATGGGAGTGCCCTGATCTGTTCAAGATTGACAACAAGTGGGTGCTGTTATGCAACATCAACCCTGGTGGACCATTTGGGGGCTCGGCCACACAGTATTTTGTGGGCGACTTCGACGGCAAGAAATTCACCTGCGAGTCGATGCCAAAGGTGACGAAGTGGATGGACTATGGTAAAGATCATTATGCGACAGTGTCTTTCTATAACGCTCCAGCCAACCGTCGTGTGGTGCTGGCCTGGATGTCAAACTGGCAGTATGCCAACCAAGTGCCAACCAAACAGTTCCGTAGTGCCAACTCCATCCCTCGTGATCTCGGCATTTTCAAGTATAATGAGGAGACTTATGTGAGCGTGAAACCCTCTGAAGAAATGCTAGCCGTGCGTGGTCAAAAAATAAAGAAGCCAACAGAGACCTGCGAGATTGTAATAGATGTAAAAGGGTCAGCCACCATTGAGTTGTCGAATGCAAAGGGTGAGCAAGTCATGATGAACTATG